>JANOUN010000756.1:0-8435 GCA_031416875.1 Planctomycetota bacterium
GGGCCGCCGCTGATCAGCGGCGGAAACCGCCCGCGTCCCAAACCCATTGCTGGGCTTGCTTTGCGAACGGGATTGCGAGAGGTGTACGTTCTGGAACAAGAAGACCACTGCGATTCATGATCTCTCAATTCTAATCAGTTGTCAAAGAAGGACTTACGACTGCGAGGGGTCACGGCAGTTTTTGCGTCACATCACCGCTCGAAACGAGAATTCGGCAAAAAAAATACTAAAGCACGATCGGTCTTGTCGAATCTGGAATCTCTCGCGGTGTACCCCAGTACTGAAGGCAGTCCAGTCCACGAGACTCACTCAGCCCAAGATTTGCAATCAAAAGTCTGTCTTCGGCAAGATTCAGAATCTCCCAAAGAAGTTCAATCAGTTTCTGACGCTCTTCTCGCGACAACTCACAACGGAATACGGAATATTGTAGCGATTCCCCCGCCCCTTGTAGAGTCTTGTAGACTTTTCTGAGACGTTTTGGCTCAGCAACATCGTAACAGATCAGGTAAATGTGTTTCATGGGGAGTTTTCAGTTTGAAGTTGTGAGTTGTTCCTGCCACAATCGCGGGGCGATGCCCACGCGGTTAAACAATGTCAGTTGTCAGTGTTCCTGCTGCCAACTGACCGCTGTGGACTGACAATCAACAAACCCGACCTGAGGCCAGGTCAGGCTACAGGGCTTCATCTCGTACAGAACGGGACGTATTCAGGCAGCTCGCCAGTGACAGCACGGGCCAGCAGGCGAGCCTGAACTTCCAGGATGCGGCGATAGCTGACTCGATACCCAAACGTCGGATGCGTCACTTCCTGTTCCAGTCGTCGTTCGAAGGCAGCGATGATTGATTTCCGCCCGGCCTCAGTCAACGTGACAGCACCAGCTCGCTCCAGAAAACTGCAGTGATCGACTTCGCCATTGTTGAATGCCATCAGCGCGACCGAATCGCCGATCAGTGGCCGATATTCTTCCGCCACATCCAGTGCCAGACTCGGGCGTCCGTAACGAGGCTTGTGAAAGAATCCGAGCATCGGATCAAAGCCCACTCCCTGAAGTACGACAGTCAGTTCCTTGACGAGCAGCGAATAGACGAATGACAAAACCGCATTGACCGGATCTTTTGGCGGTCGCCGATTGCGATCGTTGACATCGAAATCGTGCCGACCATTCAGCATCGCGAACAGCCCGGCAAAGTAAGTCTTTGCCGCCATTCCTTCGATCCCCAGCAGTGATTCTGCGGATGTCGCTCGTTCCGCTTTGAGTCGAAACTCAGCCAGCGAAGGAAGAAGTCCGGTTTCGTCGGCGGTGAGGTGTCGTCGCAGCAACGTCCGTGAGTTGCGAATCTTTCCGCTGATGAAACACCTCGCGATTTTCAACGCGCGTTCCGAATCGGCAGCAATCTCGAACTGTCGAATCCGGAGTTCAACGTTCTTATGTACCAATCCCGACGTCAGCCCATGAAACCATCCACCGTAGGTCATGTGACAGACCGGGATGCCGCGCGTCGTGAGTTCTCGCAACGCCTGAGCACTGATCATGACGTTTCCGAACATGCTGACTTGTGAGACATCCATCAGACGCCGTTCGGCCAGCACTTCGTCTTTGTACTTGATCGTCAGTCGATCACCGGATTTGCCGAGCATGGCGCCCTGTGTCTGCACATACAGCGGCAGTGCGTCGTCGTTTGCCGGCAAGAGTTTTCGCACGCGGGGCTCGTCAATGTGCCCCGTCTCTCCGAGGCGGGATTCTTCATTTTGTTGAATACGATTCTCGCCTCGGAGAGTCGAGGCACATTGCAGCAGGTTGGTTTCATCCGGCAGACAAATGCCGACAAGCGAACACCGTGGACACTTGGGGCTGTCAACCAGTGGCGGCGGGATGACTCCGGCGGCGGCAGTGTGCCGAAAGTCATCACGAAGCTGACGAGTCCGTTGAATCAGTTCGTCCGTGAACTCGATCGTCACGCGTTTCTTTGACGCGATGAAGTACAAAACTCCACGCTCGCACTGAAACCCGTTCGCCCGCAGAATCAAACCCTGAGCACACAATTGAACACGTTCGGGTTCATACGCGCCCTCAGGAATCTGCGGAGCTTTGCCACGCTTGTAATCCACCGGCGTCGCAACCATACCCTCCAGTTCCACCAGGTCCAGTTTCGCCAGCAATCCTTCCGTCGGAGCCGACAGCATCAGTGATCGAGCATGAATGCTCTGTTCTTTGAGTTCTCCGGATTGGTCATTGGGTGTTGGGCATTGGTCATTCGCTGTTTCGGCTTTCTGCTCTCCGCTTTCAGCTTTTCTGCCGGCTCTCTTCGGAGCCTGATCCACGCGGCGATGCCCGAATGTGCCTTCCATGGTTTCAAGGTTGCCAGCCCATTCACCTTCGACCCATTCCAGATATCCGAGTCGCGGGCAGTAAGTGAACTCATTCAACATGCGGACCGGAATCATATCCGGCAGGTCGGGGTCGCCTGCGGCGACAGTGTTCAGTTGGCAGTTTTCAGTTGGCAGTGAATCGCAGGGAGTGTTCGGATTGAGGTCTAAGGTTTTCAGACCATCGTATCCGAGAGCATCGGCATTTTCATTGGTCATTGAGACCTGGTCATTGGGGCTTCCAACAGCATCGATCATTTCTGGCCTCTTTCGTCAGTGGCGAACGAACAGGCCTCCGTGCGGATAAAGAGTGGTCTCACCAAACTTGCCGCACGAGCATAAACGCGAGGGGTGACAGATGATGTCCAGGCGTAAAAAAAATGCCGAGGTTGTCTGAATCATGTAGCAGAGTTTGTGAAAACTCGGGCGGCTTTCCGCAGATTCCCGACCTGAGCCAGGTCGGGCTACACACACAAAAACGAAATTGCACTACTTGAGGAATTCATGCTTTTTCAGCAGAGAGATCAGTCCTCGCGGGGCAGGAGTCTGTTTTCGAAGCTGTTGCGCAACTGCCTGCGTGAAGGGTGGCCCGTCGTCCGGGCCGAGCACATCGCGAAGCTGGCACAGAAGTGCGACCGCTTCGGAATACTTCTGAGTTGAACGCTGAGCAATCAGGTTCATGATCGCCTCAACGGTGGCTGCAGGATTCTCTTTCATCCGCTTGAGTCGTAGCAACTGTTCCTTCTCTTGAGCGGCAGATTCCATGACCCGCTGAATCGCAGTCTGCTGCTCGGCAAATTCTCGCAGATCATCGATCGTTCTTTTGGTTCGGGTCACGGGCCATGCTGCGACTTTCAGCGACTTTCGGATTTCCGCGAGCGTGTCGGCTCGAACAATCCCTGTCTCATCAAGCAGTACCTGTTCGAGAAGTCTGCGATGCTCAGCGGGTGACTGACCTTCAAGCCATTCCCGAATCGGAAGTTTGGGCACGGAGCGTTCGTCCATTGCCGCAGATTCTTCGGCCGCAGCCTGCAGAAGATCGTCACTCACTTCATAGAAATCGGTGAAGACTCGGAGTGCAGCCGGAAGTTTTCGCAATCCCGCAGGGACCGGCGGCTCCTTACCTTCGCAGGGATTGCAGGCGAGCCATGCGAGATACAGCGGCCGCAGGTCACCCGCCATCAGCATTTCGCGGACGGGCGTGAGTTCAGTGAGCATGTCTTCGAGACCCGCAACGTAGCTGTCCCATCGTTCGCCATCCGACTCTGGTTGAATGGAAAGCACACCACCAGGCTCCTTGTTGTCAGGAGTCCATTCGAGGTTGTATTTCAAGGCAAATGGCTTGAACGCAGCTTTGCCGCACGGCAGTCCAGCCGGAAGACGAAACATGAGTTTTCGAATACCGTAGTTGGCAAAGTGCAGATGCAGATCGAAACCGCGTCGCATCATTTCGAGCGACTCGCCATGGAAGTCGCCATAGTGATATTCGTTGCTGAATTCCCGACGCGAAATTGTGGCTCTCGTCGACTGCCGCTGCATGAATTCCATCTGCTCGTCGCTCAGCGGTCGATCGATGGCGATAAAATGGACAAACTGATATTCGCTCATGAATTTGTGCTAAAATGTGCCCCGACTCTCCGAGGCGGGATTTGTTCATTGTTCCCCGACTCTCCGAGGCGGGATTTGTTCATTGTTCCCCGACTCTCCGAGGCGGGAGATGTTGCCTGCAGGCCGTGGAATCACTCAGGCATTCACAGAGTTCAAGAAGAATCGGATATTCTCGCCTCGGAGAGTCGAGGCACATTGTTGCCCGTCTCTCCGAGGCGGGAGATTATCACCGCTCAACCATCTATCCCATCGTGCGATTCCAGTATCGATAGTCACCCGATTTCAGCTTCGCCCGTGGGCCATTATTCTCAATGTACCGTCGCAGGTATTGAAACTGCTCGGCGGATCGTACCAGATGGTCAAACGGTTCACTCTGCCAAAAGTGCCCTAATCGACCAAGGGCACGATTGATCCTTGTCGCAGTAAACTTCAGCCAGCTGACGCACTGTTCGCTACAGGTGACAGTGGGGCGAAACTGAGCCAGCACATGACCATGATTCGGCATCACGACGGCACAGTCAAGGTCATAGCGGTCACCGTCGAAGTGACGCAGAGAATCCATCACGATTTTTGAGAGATCAGGGTTCTTCAGAACACATTCACCATGACAGGAATCAAGTTCCCAGTGCCAGAGCTTCGTCTTTCGCTGTCGATATTCCTGCTGCAAGCCTTTGGGAAGATCTGACCACTCCGGCAGAGGATGTGATTCATGCAATGACTGACCGTTACGTTGAAGCCAGTCGCGAAGTTCCGCCTCCATTCGCAGCACCGCAGATTGTGGGAGTGAATCAATCGTCCGAAACGTGATGAACACCGCCACGTTGGGCTGAAACCAGTGCGGCAAATCATCGTAGGTGATCAGTGTCTCCTGTGACCGATCAAACAGTCCGAATTCCAGGTGGTCAGACATGGACGTTCCCGAGGCAATGGTTAAAAAATCTCGCCTCAGAGAGTCGAGGCACATTGTTCCCCGACTCTCCGAGGCGGGCTCATTCTCCACGCAAACCACCACCATTTCAAATCCGCCACCAGCACCAAATGTCCGTCAACCGCTGGTGACGTACGCCGCCAAAACGACTGCTCCCGGCGGCAGCGGCGGCAACAACTCGACTGATCTCGCTTCGATGCGATGCTTCTGACGGTTCAGTTCATCTTCCGAATATAAGAGCTTATTGTGGAACTTGTTTGGAAGCATTCAACGAGAGGAGTTCTTCAAACAAACCGTCGCCATTTCCAATACGCCGCCAACGTCAAATATCCTTCGGGAAACGGCTCCACAAGTTCCACGAATCTCGCATCCATCCGATACTTCTCGCCGTTGCGTACGACGAGCAGAACGAACCCGAATTCGTCATTCTCCGGCCATTCCATGCCCGTCACCTGAAGTGTTTCGCCCATCACCTTCGCTTTGAGCAGAAAATGCAGGTTCGTCGCCAAGAGCCGTCATCAACCCTGTATGCTGCTCGTAGTCACCATACGCATCCACCGTCGCCTCCTCATGAGCTGCATCGACTTGCACTGCGTCCATTTGTTCAATCCACTCCGTCGCTAACTTCTTCTTCGCCGCACGTTTTGCCATGAGATTCATTTCCCAAAGTCGACCTCGCTCTGTGAGTGATGAAGATTTAGTTACACGGCTCTGGCCGGGGAAAAATTGAGTTTGTGCAACGGCGGATTGCCGACCATCAGACGGGTAGCCCTGTAGATGTCATCAACGCCTCGTGCAGCCAGTGCTTTTCGGTCTGGTATGCGGAGTTGAATGTCTGGACTTGCCAGCAACGAACGGACAGTGTCGCACTTCAGCCGTGCTGACCACAGCGGCCAACTGAATTCGTATTGGCGGTCATTGAGGGAGAATCCAGTGGTTCCGAGTTTTTTGCCAAGTGGTGCCGTGGGAAACAGCTGGAGTCCGCGATAGGCCAGCAGATTCAGAGCCCAGTTGGTTGTGGCTTTGTTCCCGCTGGCGGTCGGGTCGGACCACATCATTGCGTACCGTCTATCTTCGACGGGATCCCATCGGAGTGACAGTTTCTCGTCGGTTGGAGGCAAGTTTTCAAAAAGCGCACTGTGCATGCGCGTGGCATCAACTGCGGAAAGTAGTTCGCTGACGGTCTGCAAGAAGTATTGATGTCCACTTCCCGTCACGAAGCAAAATGGCGTCGTGCGAACTCTAGAGGATTTTTCGTCGAAAATCGCATCACTTCCCAGTGCCGATAGCAGATCTGCTGATCGGCGATCATGCCGCAGTTCTGGATTTCCGGCAAGTTCCAGTGCGGTAATACGAAAGTGTTCATAGTGGGCTGCCGGATCCTTACCAAGTGCCAATTCCGGTGATGGACACGCTCGCTTCAGCACTTCCAACCATGTGTGTTTCTTATCCGCAACAATTCGTCTCAACGGATCTACTTCGTTTCTCACCGCCGTTTCCCGTTCAGGACCTCTAAGCTTTTGCTTCTTGATTCTGTCTTCGGCGTCTCGCACGGCTTTTCTTGCCTGCATATGCGCCTTGTCCGCTTCGGCCAATTCGGTTGTGACGGAAGTATCAGATCCCAATTCACGCGCATCATCCAGTCGCAATGATTGTGAAAGTCGGCCCGCAATATCCGACGCCGTGATGGGCTCTGAAAATCCAAGAACGGGCCGCCACGCACCGGACGTGCGAACCCAATGAATTGTCAATGCAGCGTCGAATCGTGAACATTCAACAAATGTGCCAATCGCCGCGAGGAACCCCAGTGGATTGGATCCGGTGACACCACAGAGTTCAATCTCGCCGAGTTGTTTTGGTTGTGGTGATGTATTCTTCATGAAAGCACCTCTGCTGTACGTCGTTGTTCGGCGGCTTCGTCCTGCGATTGAGCACATTCTTCAAATTCACTTTGGCGATGATCGGCCAGCATAAAGATCGCTTCGATGTACGCCAGCCCCCACCAGCCGTAATGCCGAACCAGACGCCAGAACCGATCGCTGACACCGCTGTCGAGACGATGCGGCGGAACCCACGTCTGGCGATGTTCGGTGGTCACATTCTCGGCAGTATCGATGCGGCTGGCATGAATCCCCAAACCGTCGGCGAAGTCGCTGCCCGAATCAAAGTCGTCGATGACGACTGAAGCAAATGGCCTTGCCTGACCATGATGAGCAGCGATCAGATGCAGATAGAGGTCTCGGTGAATTCCTGCCAGATCACACGGCAACAGGTTTTCCACAATCTGCAACGACAATAACTCATGCCGAAATCCGTCTGGCAAACCTGAGCGTATCCATGCATCTTTGAAAGAACGTCCCGCAGTGCGTAAACCGTTCGACTTTGCGTATGCCTTGGTTTCCAATTGCGCACGCTGCGCATTGCCACCAAACAGAAATGTTTGAAAGCGATGGTCCGCTTTTCCAAGGTCATGAACTTTGCCCACTGCTCGAAGTAACTCCGCCAACTCACCAAGCCCGCAGACTTCAGCGAACTCGCCAGCCAGCCGTGCGACATCTGTACAATGCTTCAACAGCGGAACGGCGGCGTTTCCAGAATTACTGTCATCCTCGGATGACCATGTTTCAGGTTGAGACACACGTCGTCGAACATTTGGCTTCAACAACCCGCTGGCCTGGACACCAAGGATTGGGCTCTGTGAGAATCGTGGATCGTCAGGCAATTCAACCCATTTTTTCCGTCTGCTTTTTTCGCTGATCGCGTCAATTGCCTGCCTCAGCCATGCGTTCTTTTCGTCTGAAACATCAGGCCTGCATTCCGCGAGCGATTGCAGAATCTCTTCTCGTTCCGTGTCTTCGGTTTTCAGGAGAGCCAATAGAGTTGCTTTGGCGGCGCTTTCGGGCCAACCGGCAATTAACGCTGGATGAAGTCGTAAAATGGCTCGCCGCCGCGCTTCAACCTGACATCTGTCACCCACATCGATATCGGATGTATCCGACAATCCTTCAGCGGTGGTGACCCCACTCTTGCGCGGAATGTGCCCGAACCCGTTCCAGGATTGAGACGCTACTGAAAGCACAATCGTATCACCGGGACGAATCTGTCTGCGTCCACCGGTGTACAACTCGCTGTGTTCAGGCCCACGCCAAATGACGGCGGTTCGTCCCGATGGATGCCCATCTGCTACATCATCGTCAGTGGTGAAATTCACATCTGCCGTATCGAGCCCCGTATCAACGGACGAGTCGACCCACCAACGACGAAGAGCAACCAGCGACACGGGCATGCATTCCAGAATCGAAGGCGGTGAAAATGCAACAGTGGCAATTCGGTCTTCAGAATCATCACTCTTAGAATTCTTCGGCAGATCGGCCCTCCAGCAGACCTGAACATCGGGCATCGACTGATCCGGTCCGTGAAGGAACACGGCAGGTTCCGGTGATGGTTGGGGTTCAGGACTCGTCTGCACCCAACAATCAACATGAGCAGGCAACATCACAGGCGAGTTTTCGAACTTCTTGTTGAGTCTTAA
>JANOUN010000757.1:0-2663 GCA_031416875.1 Planctomycetota bacterium
CGAAGATGTTGATTCACTGATCGCTCGCGGTGACCAATTGTTTGCGCTACTCCCGGACCCAGGCAATCGTGTTGCTCTCGCGGACGCATCGCCGTTCAATACGTAGGGTGACGGTGTCGCCGAACAAAACGCTGAACGCGAGTTGCCATCACGGGTTTTTGAAATGGATGCTCGCTCGCGGCAACCGGGTTAGCTCGGCGTTCGGCCAGGACGGGAGGATGACGGACTTACATCATGGAAACGGTTTACCTCGAAACGACATTCGTCAGCTATCTTGTCGCGTTGCCTGCCCGCGACCTGGTGATTGCCGCGCACCAACAGGTCACACGAGACTGGTGGCAGCGGCGCCGGACTCATTTTCGTTTGGTAGTCTCTCAAGTCGTGCTCGACGAAATTTCGGCGGGTGACGAATCCGAGGTGCGGAAACGGCTCGAACTGGTCATGCCTCTGGACGTCCTTGCTGCCTCCGCGGATGCTGAAGCCTTGACGGCGGCGATCATCGAAGCTGGGGTGCTTCCGGAGAAGGCGGTTCGGGACGCGGCACACATTGCCCTTGCAACCGTCCACGGGATACAATACTTATTGACGTGGAACTGCAGGCACTTGGCCAATGCGCAGATTTCACGGCGCGTCGCGCGAATCTGCAACGAGCATGGCTTCGTCATGCCGACGATTTGCACGCCTGAGGAGTTGTTCGAGGAGATCGACGATGAATGATGATCCCATTGTTGCCTCCGTCCGGAAGATCCGGGACGAACTGGCCGCTGCGTTTGACTACGACGTTCACGCAATTTTTGCTGACTTGCGTCGGCGAGAGGCCGGATTGGGTGACCGGCTGGTGAGGCAGTCTCAAACACAACGGCCGAACCAACGATTGCAACCGAGCGGCGAATCGGGTCTGTCCTGAAATCAAGCTTAGCCAAAAGAGCGCTCGCGGTGTAAGCATGGCCTGTGTGGCAGCGGAATCGGCTGAATGCCCCTTCTGTCACTTTGACAAGAGTTCCGTGGCATTCGGGACATGTGAAAGGTGATGGCTCTACGGACCAGAAGAGAGAGGATCATTCGGTCGGTCGTTCATTTACCGGGCCTGGATTATGCTGATCCGCATCGGGTTCAATTCCAACGTCGTACATCAGGTGATGTGTGATGTCTGCTGTGACTTCCAGCTTTGTCAGCAATCCAAGTTCGCCAACCTGACGCTGTTCGTGGCGGGTCCAGTTGAATGTCTGCTCTTCGATTCGATGAAGCATGACATCGATGTTGCGAACTTCTGCCTGAATTGCTTCTTTGTTGCCAGCCTGGTGCGACGCCTGCAGTGAATTTGCCGACTGCAACACCGCATACGCATTGCGGTATGCTGAATCAAACCCGCCATTTCCCTGATAGTTGTAATGCATGTCGAGACACAGATCATTGGCCACCACCGGCAGCATCCCGGTCAGTTCATCAACATGAGCGAAGCCGCCAAATACGACGGGAGTCGGCTCCGGTGCCTGTTGACTGGCGATCGAATCAGAAGACGTGCCATTCACGATCTGCGTTTGAGGATATGCATACGTTGAAATGACAGTCTGGGGATAGTAGTAATAACCGTCATTGTTTCGAAAGTAGACTCCCCCGTTTCTGTATCCACGTGGCGAGAGCAGCAAACGAGAAACTCCGGGATACCGGCGGAAAATCAGCGAGGCGACCGGGCTTTGACTATATCTGCCAAAGCGCTGGCCGTAGCCACCATATCCGCCAAAACGCTGCCCGTAACCGCCATAATTAAAATTGTTGCGCCGCCATTGATTGTTGTAGTTCCTGTTTGAATTCCCAGGTCCATAGTTTGGAGATGCAATCCGATTGGCTCCGGGTCCGTAGTTCGGAGACGCGATGCGGCCGGCGCCTTGGTCGCCACCGCCACGCTGCTGAACTCGGACGCCCTGGTCGCCGCCGCCACCCTCCTGAACTCGAACACCCTGTTCGCCGCCGCCACGCTGCTGACCACCAGCACCGGCTTGGCCACCGCCGCCCTTCTGACCATCACCGGCTTGGCCCCCACCGCGGTTTCCGCCACCTCCCTTCTGACCAGCACCTGCTTGCCCACCGCCTCGGTTTTTGCCACCGCCTCCCTGTTGTGCATTCGCTGGCGCGATCAAAGAAAGGGCCAGCATTCCTCCCAAAATTGTCAGCATGATTTTCTTCATCTCAATTACTCCACTCTAAGGGAACAGCATTGTTTTTGTCAGTTCAAAGCGATAATCGACAGCAATTCCATCGACTGGTTCATACTCCTGATTTTGAAACTGTCGTGATTTGACCGCCGGTAAATACATCAAGCACTTATCATGCCGCAGATCGGCCGCTTCTCGACGCAACCCTCCGAGACGCTTGCGGCTGCACTTCAGGCTGCATGGGGACGACCCGTTGTCCTCCGCGCTGCGCGATCAGCGATCAACGGCGCATTTCCTGTGTTTAACTAATCAGTGGGGCTGGACATCCAAAAAAAAAGCGGCGGCCTCTTTGCGGGCCGCCGCTTTCATTTCAAAAATCGAATTGGGATTGACTTGTGCTTATTTTCGATCGACGTCCACATTGATATCGATCTTGCCGGTGTCTTTCGACCGCTCGACTTCGATATCACCAGCCGGCGTCTCGATGTCAATGACCTTTTCCTTTCG
>JANOUN010000758.1:0-8426 GCA_031416875.1 Planctomycetota bacterium
GAGGGAAAGCAACGTTGACCGATTTGTCAGAATAGATACAATCGGCACAACCGGAAGGTTCGGCAAACTCCGCACAACCCAACCCGCCCAACCGTGTGTGAGCCCAACCTGACGACAGCGGAGGCGTTCTCTCGCGTGAACGGAGTCAGGAGAGAAACTGGTTTGGCCAAAACGCTCGGTCGAGCCCCTGCAAGGATAGCCCGATGAAAACCGTCTTCACTACTGGCGAGGCCGCCAAGATCTGCAAGGTCAGCCAGCAGACAATCATTCGCTGTTTTGATTCGGGACAACTGCGCGGCTTCCGCGTGCCGGGATCGAGATTCCGGCGGATTCCCCGCGACGTGCTGTTTCGGTTCATGAAAGAAAACGGCATCCCCACCGATGCGTTGGAGAGCGGCCGTCGCAAGGCCCTGATCGTCGATGACGACGTGGAACTGGTCGAATTGATTCGCGACGCGCTGGAAGCCGATGGCCGGTTCGAGATTCGAATCGCCAACAACGGCTTTGACGCGGGGATGATGGTCAAGGAATACCGCCCGGACATCATCGTCCTGGACGTGATGCTGCCTGACATCAATGGCAAAGAAGTTTGCCAGCGCGTACGCAGCGATTCTGCACTTGATGATGTTCGGATTATCTGCATCAGTGGCATGGTCGAACAGGACAAGATTCAGGAACTCAAATCGGCCGGTGCCAATCATTTCATTCAGAAGCCATTTGAAGTTGATTCTTTGATCGACAACATCTGTCGTCTGCTGGACATTGAGCAATTGCAGTCCAGATAGCCTTTGTCGCAGATGGATACGAATTGGCGGTCGCCCTTTGTGCGACCGCTTAATCGTTTCGCCCCAGCGACACTGTTGGAGCAACACAGGTGGGCACTGCGAATGAAGAACAGATCGGTGACGGACCGTTTCTTCATCGATTGCTGGCCGCACAAGTCTCCGAATCCGGCTGGGCCGATTTATCGTCGCTTGTCGTCGAAGCATGGATTCAACTGGGCGGTGCGTCAACTGCTGTCCTCCTCAGTCCCAATGGCGCAGAGGAATTGCAGGTCAACTGTTGCCGCTCCGTTGATGAACAAGCTCCGCAATTCAGCGACATCGTACTCGCTCAGCCATTTGCGATTCTGCTCGATCAGGGCGACATCATTGAAGCGATTGCTGAGACCGGACTGATCGGTGGCCTGCATTTGATGGTGTTGCCGTGGCCGGATCTGGCTGCCGCCTTGATTCTTCAATTTCCGGAAGTCGTGGAACCCGCCCAGGAGACACTGCAGGCGACGCTGATTTCCACCTGCCGCCAATTGCTGTCCCGCGCGAATGATCGGGCAATCCTGTTGCCACGTGCCGACCTGCTGGAAGCCATGGCGGAATTCGCAGCCGGCGCAGGACATGAGATCAACAATCCACTCGGCAGTATTCTGGGTCAAACTCAGATCCTGCTGAAAAGCGAACAATCGACCGAGCGAAAACAGGCGTTCGAAACAATCGGCGCTCAGGCATGGCGTGTTCGCGATATGATCGGCAATTCGATGCTGTTCGCGCGTCCGCCACAACCACAGAAGAAGAGTGTCAATCTGGTCGAAGTGGTCCAGCAGGCACTGGAGCCGTTCGACAAATCCGCAGCCGACGCCGGCGTCGAGATTCATTTTGCCACAACCGCTGACGTGATTGAAGTCGTTGCGGATCGGACGCAATTGAGCACACTCATTGCACAACTTGTTCGCAATGCGATTGAATCCCTGCGTGGAGCCGATCAGGACGGCAGCGTTTCGGTCACCCTCCGCGACGATCTGCCGAACACCGTCGAGTTATCCGTGGTCGATGATGGCCCCGGCCTCGTGTCGGATGAAGTGCGACGGCATCTGTTTAATCCATTCTATTCCGGCCGATCCGCTGGCCGCGGGCTGGGATTCGGACTGTGTCTTGCATGGCAGATCGTCCGCATGCACGGCGGCATCCTCCTCCACGAAACCCCGGCAACCGGTGGTGCCGCCTTTCATGTGGCGCTTCCGAAAAACTCGTAGGATGGACATTCCTGTCCGTCGCACAGCAGCCCACGAACCTCATCTGCTCAGCAAACGTTACGAGTATTGTATTTCTGAGAAGAATTCAGGCGACGAGGCTGGCGAGTTTTTGGGTGCTGGCGGCTCGGGCGGTGACGAATGAGGGGATTTTCGCCACGATGGGGCTCGTCCCCATCGAGCGATGATCATCACCAGACAAGAAGTCAGCAACGCGTTTTCGCCACGGCGGAGCTTGCCTCCGCAGGGCGATGATCGATGAAATCACGGCTCCATGCGGACAAGCCGCATTGGTGGCCCGGTGCCGAATCGTTTCGTTTTCTGGTGATGATCCGCGCTCGACGGAGACAAGCTCCGCCGGGGCGGAGCATTACGCCAGGATGTGCTGATTTACTGCCAGAAAGCACTTGAACTGTTTGCCCCGATGCCACCCGAGAAAGTACAGGCCATTGCTTTTGAAATTGCAGTCCTGGGCCAGAATGGATTGGACATCAACAACTTTGACAAGAAGTACCGCCTAAAGGAACTCCCCGGCAAATTCACGGGCCTGAAGTTGTGTTCGTTCTTGTACGTCGCCACCCAACAGTTTGCTCCAGGCACCGATGTCGGCATTGACTTCTCACGGGAATACGAAGCAGCCGTAGGGTTGCGAGCTTAAGGCCCGTGACTGCCGAGTTGGCACTGCTTATCGAGATTCTTGTTCCGATGCATGCACGCGGTTTGACCGACATCAGCGCACATGACATTCAGTTGTCGTTGAACAAGTGGGTCAAGCAGGGACAAACCAGTGGGCACTGGTCAGAGTACACGATCACCCGCGTTTCGCAGGGGCTGTTGTCCTCGCTTCGCGACTTTGGAATCCTCTAGGGGGCTGTGCACAAAAAGATTGCTCCAATCTATCTTCCCACTGAGTCATTTGCATACATCGCTTTCTACCTGAAGCAGCATCAGGCGTCCGGCGTCAAACTGATCGAGTTGCCGGACTGGGAGCTGTTTTTCCTTTCGAGGGAGGGCGTCGAACGATTCCTGTTTGAAGCCCATCAGCAGGGGTTGTTGGAATACCACGTTGCCGGCAGCGTCACTCGGCTGACCTTCCCCAGCGCGACACTTGAGGAGTACGCGAATGTCCTCGCTCAAAGATAGCATCGCACCTTTGGAAAGCGACCTGAAGGCCAACCCGCCGAAGTTCCAGGTCTACCATGACCTGCCCTTTGCGATCATGCGATACAACCCGGCGGACGAATGGGAACTGCGACGGGAAATCAAGTTGCTCGCCACTCGTCTCGAGGCGGCAGGCAAGACAGTCCACATCATTCCCATGTCTGAGCTGTTTTGGTCAGCAATGCAGCAGGTTCATGCGAAGAACGATGAGGAAGGAATTGATGCTCTTATCCATCTGGAACAGGAGCAGAGCTTTCTGAAAGCTCAGCGTCAAGCCACCGACTACTTGTCGATGACACAATTCGCGCCGCTCTGGGATCTGCTCGCAAAACGTCTTGACTCGATCGATCCTGAGAACTCAGTGGTGTTTCTGACTCGTGCAGCCGCCATGTCGCCGGGGATTTTCCACATGTCGATGCTGCTCGACAAAATGCACGGAAGAACGAAGGTCGCAACGATCCTGTTTTACCCCGGCTCCATTGAAGGCACGACCGGCCTGCGTTTCATGGATCTGAAAGACAGGGATGCACTGGGCAATTATCGAGTCAAAATCTACAGCTGAGACAAGGGCAAGCAGATGAAGACAATAGGCGAACTGCTCACACGAGATCTCAGCCACAAGATCGAGGAGATTATCCAGGTCGATCAGGCGGATGAGCAATCCGTTTATACCGAAATTACGGAGTACATTGCGACCGAGAGTATCCGGACTCAGTACTACCAGTTTTTCAAAGCGGTGGCCGAAGCACCATCAGAGCCACATGAAAAAATTGGTGTATGGGTATCTGGCTTCTTTGGGTCAGGTAAGAGTTCGTTCGCCAAAAACCTTGGCTACGCCCTTCAAAACAACACAGTTCGCGGCAGTAAATTCGCAGACCTTTTCAAGCAACGACTGGGCGACGATCGCATCAGCAATCTGCTTGACCTCATCAACACCAAAACACCCGCTAGTGTAATCCTCTTTGAAATTGCGAAAGAGGCCGACACTCGAAAGGTAACGCAGAAAATTGCTGAGTTGCTGTACTCTGTGCTGCTGCGTGAGCTTGGCTATTCCGAAGACTTCGACATCGCAGAGCTGGAGATTGAACTCGAAGCCGAAGGGAAGCTGCCGGAGTTTATCGCCACGTGCAAGACGCTCCTAGATAAGGACTGGGAGGCGATACGGGCCGGGGCTCAGAAGTTATCCCGCGCAAGCGCTATTCTGCACAAACTCGATCCTTCAACCTACCCTTCCGCTGACTCATGGTCACACGCCCAACGCAATCGAGACACATCGATCTCGGTCAAAAAGGTCGTTGAACGCGCGTTCGAACTCTGCGGACGACGGCGAAAAGGCAGAGCTCTTGTCTTCATCATTGATGAAGTTGGGCAGCACGTTGCGCGCAGTGGTGACAAGATTGAAGACTTACGGGCAACCATTGAAGAGTTTGGTAAGGTCGGCAAGAACCTGCTCAAAGCACGCAAGATCACAGCACCTTGCTGGATCGTCGTGACGTCTCAGGAAAAGCTGGATGACGTCGTCGCTGCGATTGATTCCAAGCGAGTCGAACTGGCAAAGCTTCAGGAACGGTTTTCCTCCATTGACCTCGCTCCGTCCGACATTCGCGAAGTGGCCACAAAGCGTGTTTTGGCAAAGAAGACTGAAGCCGAAAAGCCGCTGAGGGAATTGTTCAAGAAGAATGAAGGACAGTTGAACGCGGCTTTGCGGCTCGAACGCACAACCCGTCGCACCGACATCAACGAAAATGATTTCGTCCACTTCTATCCATATCCGCCGCATTACATCGATCTCTGCATCGGGATCATGTCGGGCATTCGACTGCAACCTGGTGCTCCACGGCATTACGGTGGCAGCAACCGTACGATCATCAAGCAGGCATATGAAATGTTGGTGTCGGATCGGACGGCCTTCGCCAGGAAGCCCATCGGGGCATTGGTGACTCTGGACAAGGTGTTCGAGTTGGTGGAAGGAAACCTCTCGAACGAGAAGCGTACCGACATTCACCAGATATCCGAGCGATTCAAGAACGACCCCGAAGACCACGGATGGGCGTTGCGGGTTGCCAAAGCCATCTGCCTTCTGGAATTCATTCGTGACCTGCCTCGCACGGAAGTTAACCTTGCCGCTGTGTTAGTGGATGAAGTGGGCAAGGCCACACCGCTTAGCGAAGTGCAATCGGCTTTGAATCGACTCGATGCTGCCAAATTCATCCGCAACACAGAGGAAGGCTGGAAGCTTCAAACTGCCCAGGAAAAGAATTGGACGAACGAAAGAAGCGGGCATCTTGACCCGAAGCCCCGTGAACGGAATGAATCGACTCGCGCCGCGCTACAGCAGATCTTCGATGAACCTGAGTTCAAGACCTTCCGTTACCAGAACCGTTCGTTCCGTATCGGCATCAGCGTCGATGGCACCAGTATTGGCGACGATGGGGAATTGCCGCTGACCTTGTGTGTTTCCGATGAAGCCGACGAACTGGCAAAGCGTATCGAGGATATCCGCACTGAAAGCCAGCAGAAGTCGCGTGAGAACGATCTTTACTGGCTCTTCTGCCTGACACCTGAAATTGATGAGATGGTCAGCCAATTGCATGCGTCACGCAGGATGGTAGACAAGTACAGCCAGTTGAGTGCTAAGCAAAAGATCAGCCCCGACGAGGCAACTTGCCTTCAGGACGAAAAAAACACCAAAACCAGCTTTGAAAGCCGCTTGCGAGACAAGCTTACTGAAGCGATGGCGTGTGGCACCGGCATGTTCCGGGGCGTGCAAAAAGACGCTTCCGCTTTGGGCAAAGGATTGAGCGAAATCCTGAAAAAGCTTTTCGGTCACGTCGTGCCCGATTTGTACCCAAAGTTGCAAATGGGTTCACGCCCGCTCAAGGGCGACGAGGCTGATCACATCCTCAAGGCCGCGGACCTCAAAGCCCTGCCCAACGTCTTCTATATCGGAGATCACGGGCTGGGGCTGGTCGTCAAAGATGGCCCGAAGAACATCGTCAATACGAATGCCGATGTCGCCAGGGAAGTCCTCGACTACCTGAAAAGCGAACACAGCTACGGCAACAAAGACAGTCGCATGGGTAAGGCGCTGGAGAAACGATTTGGCGGCACGCCCTACGGTTGGGAACGTGACATGCTGCGGCTGATTCTCGCCACCTTGTTCCGTGCTGGCGAGATCGAAGTCACTTATCAGGGCAATCGTTTCCACAACTACCAGGACCCGGCATCTCGCACGCCCCTGACGAATAATCCAGCCTTCCGTTCGTCGCTGTTCTCGCCTCGGCAATCGGTTGGACTCAAGACGCTCACACAGGCGGTCCAACAACTCGAAGACCTGATCGGTGAAGAAGTCGATGTCGAAGAGGGAGCGATCGCAACGGCCTTTAAAAAAGTCGCAGCAGAGGAATTGGAAAAGCTCTATCCGCTGAAAGCCACCGCTGAAGCTCACCGGCTGCCAGTGTTGCCGATGCTGTCTGAGTACCAGCAGACGCTGACGGGAATCCAATCGCCCGCTTCGGATGATTGCGTCCGCATTCTCACAGAGAACGGAGCAGAATTCGGGGCAACCAGAGACAAGGTTCGGAAGCTGCGGGAGTCACTCGACGTTGAGGCCATTGGTGTCTTGCGGCAGGCTCGCCAGGCAGCCGATCAGGTATGGCAACGCATGGCCGCCCACAGTTCCTCACCTGAACTTAGTGCCACTGTTGAGGAACTAAAAAAGCTGCTGGCCTCTGAGCAGTTCGTCGATTCATGGGACACCATTACGGATAACACAAGCACAGTGCTGGGGGCCTACAAGACGGCCTACTGCGATCTCTTTGACCGTCGTGCGAAGTCCTACTCATCTGCCATTGATGAAATCCAGAACCGCACCGAATGGGCATCACTGAAGGCCAACAATCCCGGCATGGCGTCATCATTGCTGTCGCCGCTTCAGGGGCGTGTCGGGAGCGATGAGGACAAGGAAGCCGTCGAACAAGGGAAGTCGCTCGGTAAAGCCAGCCTGACGGAAATGGAGTCCGACCTTGCCGCTGTCGATGGGTTGAAGTCGTCGGTGTTGGTCAAGCTGCAGGAACTTTCCATCGGCAGCGACAAGAAAGCCCCCATCCGAAAGGTCCGAGTCTCGGAATTCTTCAATCGGCCCATTCAAACCCAGGAAGAACTCGACAAAGCCCTCGATCTCATTCGGGATTCACTTCAGAAGTGCATCGACGAAGGTGCGATCATCATTCTGGAGTAGGCAGTGGCGAGGGAGTGTTGGATACAGCGATGGTCGCAACGGCGGCCTATTGTTTGGTAACATGTTATACTCCGCGCGGTGAAAATTGATGCATTTTTGTGTGCCACTGGCTCTGCCAGTGTCTTCTTTTTGAATTGGAAAACGTTGGGAATGATCGCGATGACACTGGCAGAGCCAGTGGCACACGAAGGTCTCAGCAACGGCCGCGTGCAGTATAGCAGGCTGATTGGCCGCGAGGTCCAGGCCGTGTTGATGGAGATTCGTTATGGCGCAGATGTTGGCAGACCCTGTAGTGATGGAAGAACTGTTGAGCGAAGTCGTTCGCCGTGTTCTACGCGTGGGGACGCCGCACAGAATTGTACTTTTCGGTTCATGGGCGCGGGGCGAGGCTCGACCAGACAGCGATTTAGACTTGCTGATCATCGAGCATTCTGAACTGCCGCGGTATCGGCGATCCACGCGTTATCGCATGGCGCTCATGGATCTGCTTCCGGACAAGGACATCGTTGTCTGGACGCCGCAAGAGGTCCAGGAATGGGGGCAGGTTCCCAATGCCTTCATCACTACGATTTTGGCCGAAGGAAGGGTGCTCTATGAAAGACAAGGTTGACTTGGCCAAAGGCTGGTTTTCAAAGGCGGACAGCGATTTGGCTGCGGCTCGCCTGACCCTGGCTGCGTCCGGCCCATACGACACTGCTTGTTTTCATGCCCAGCAAGCAGCCGAGAAGCTCATGATGGGCTTTTGCCTGTTCTTACGATTGCTGCACCACGACGACAATGCCGCCGCCGAGGCCAGGCTGAAGTCTCAAGTCCATTGGCCATTCCCAACCACTGACAACTGACAACGGATCACGGACAAACACCAATGGACCAGGAGATTCGCAATAAGCTCCGCAGCGTCGTCACGCAGTGCCGCAAGCTGCTCGAAGACTCTGTTTCGCAGGAACTGGAGGGGAAGTACACCATCTTTGCGAGGAAGGATCAGGTCACTGCCGATCC
>JANOUN010000759.1:0-5093 GCA_031416875.1 Planctomycetota bacterium
TTTTCGAGTAAATCGTTCCTCCTGAGCTGCGGCAACGATTCTGCCGTCCACGATCAGAGCCGCCGCGCTGTCATGGTAGAACGCAGAAATTCCAAGAATCGCTGTCATTGCATTCGTCCTGTTCGAAAGACAGCTTTCAGCTTTAAAAAAGGGGTCAGGAACCAATAGTGCGGAGCACCCTCCGGGGCATTTGGCTATTGGTTCCTGACCCCTTTTTTAAAGCCGATTATTGTGGGTGGCCGTTCCATGTCAATCGGGAGGCAGTATTACTTGCAGAATCCCGCTCAATCCTGAGGCTTTTCATCAACCTGTCGCCAATTTGAGGAATCCCGGCGTAGGCGTTTTGTTAAACTCCCCCAATGAAATCACGAAATCGACGATCGTCCTCAGGACTTGCCGGGAACCACCAGAGAAGCTGGCTCTGGGGCAGGCACGCTGTGCTGGAAACCTTAAAGGCAGGCCGATGGCCGATTGTCGAACTCTTTGTTGATGCGAATCAGCCGGAGCCGGACCTTGCCGAAGTGGAGCGTCTGGCTGAGCCGCTTGAAATCGCAGTGGAACTCACGGATTCAGAACGCCTGACGCAACTGAGCCAGACGTACGAGCACCAGGGTTTTCTGGCACGCATGGGAGAATTTCCCTGCGAAGATTCTGAATCGCTGATGCGGGCAGCTGGCGCGGCACGTCAGGACGCGACGTCCTGTTCACCAATGTTGTCGCCGTTGTTTGTCGTCTGTGATCGCATTCAGGACGCACACAATTTCGGGGCGATCCTGCGCTCCTGCGATGCAATGAAACTGGATGGCATTGTGATTGGCGAACGATATCAGTCGGCCATCACGCCACATGTGGCCAGGTCATCGGCCGGGGCCGTGAATCATCAACGCATCTTTCGCGTCCCGCTGCTGACTGAGGCCGTTGCAATGCTGAAACAGGCAGAGTTTCAGATCATCGCGGCGTCGGAGAAATCTGCGACGACGCTGTGGGAAGTCGAGCTGACGCGACCGACTGCCATGCTCATCGGAAGTGAAACGTCCGGCATCGCGTCGGAATTGCTGGCCCTCTGCGACACACACGTCGCCATCCCGATGCTGGGCGGAGTGAATTCGCTCAACGCAGCCGTCGCTGCCGGCATCGTACTTTACGAATGCAGAAGACAACAGTTGAAACCGCCTGCCGACACCAAGTCGACAGGCGTGTGCCACGATCGGAATCAATGGCCATGACGATCCCAATGCCCCGTGCGATGCACGTCGTAGTGGCCTGGGACATAGTCGAAGTGACCACGGTGAGGAACAAGCGAAGGCCCGTGGTAGTCCAAATGACTGGTGTCGTGCCATGTGCTGTGTCCTCCGACGCCATGGTGGCCACCATAGCCCGAGTACCCGTTGTAACCTGAGTATCCAGAGTGCCGGAAACTCTGCGATGGATAGCCCACGGATACTGAAAGTCCAGGTGACGAATATCCGCCGCCATAACCATAGCCACCGCCGTATCCGCTGCTATAACCGCCACCGAAGCCGGTGTTGCAGCCATAGTGCTGAGCCGACGCATCACGTAAACCGACGAAACTCAGTGCCAACACAGCACTGGCTGCAATAAGCAATCTCTTCATCTCTCTGCTCCTTCTTTCTGTCCTGGAAAGAAACCCTGAAACTAACACCTGCGTAATCTGTGATGCGCATCTCATGCCAAAACTGCCGAAACTCAAAAAGCACGGAAAACATGCGATTTACCGCGATCCACGCTGGACGCAGCGAGCAATCGTGATGCGAATCTGACAATGAGTGTCATCAGAGTGACTTACGCCGTCAGTCATGCCCCGGGACTTATCGAGAGCAGTGAGGCACAATCAGGACGGGACGTCATGTGTTCCGTGCCAAAGGCACACCATGTGACAGCCCAGGGCAACGCCCTGGGAAAATGCGAAACGAATGTCTTAAGCCCCAAAGGGGCGAAAGGAACGTGTCTCCTCCTCACGCCCTTTCAGGGCTTTCCTGCTGGAGCCTGTTTCCTGGGGCGATGCCCCAGGCTTTCACATTGTGCCGCGTTGCGGCAAAACCCTTCGGACACGCCAGTCGTGGTGATGGAACAAAAACGGGATAAATCAACTGCCCTGAAATACGAGACTTTTGCGCAGGCCAAGCCCACTCCGCTCAACCCTGAACCTCATTCAACGCCCTCTGTCCACACTCGCGAAGTCAAAGCCCAAGTTGTTGTGTCCTGCTACGCTTCGTGCAGGGAGAGGCCGTCTAAGCAATCGTGGCTGTATTCCCTGCCGACTGGATATCCCAACTCGCGAGTCTTGAACGCGCCGTTGTCCCGCAAGATCACCAGTTGGCGATCCGAAGCGTACCCCGTCACAGAGTAACCGTCCTCCGCGTGCTCCCAAGTCCCCATCCAACTGAACCCCACAACAAACCCTCCCGCGCCGGTCGGCAGGGTTGGATTGAACGTCGCTTGGATAACAGCAATTCCTCGGCGAAAGAGCTTGATCTGGATTTTGCGTCCCGCGTCGTCCGTCCGGAACACGGCGAACCGGTTGAATATCGAAGTCGACCAGAAGGCGTACACCAGTTGCGGCAAGGAAATGATCAACACCAATGTCCCATAGTCGGCTATGACGGCAAGCCAGGCAAACGGCCGGGTTCGCGGGATCGTTGCCATCCCTGAGCCAAGTAGTATCGCGCCTAACAAAGGAACGACGGACGAGTATCGGTCCTTGCAGAGGTACGCGTACAGGGTGTACCAATTCGCGAGCGATAGTGCGGAACCAAGAACTATCAACGCGATTCCGAGCAGCAGCATCGGTTTCCTTCGGGCATAACGAATGGCGATCTTTGCAGCGGCATGGATGCCGACGCACAGATCGTGCGTTGAACTTTTCCGCCTCCGTGGATTGGGCGCAAGTCTGCGGAATCAATTAGCGTCACTCAACGGGACGACTGAGTC
Organism: Planctomycetota bacterium; assembly: GCA_031416875.1. Classification (GTDB taxonomy): domain Bacteria; phylum Planctomycetota; class Planctomycetia; order Planctomycetales; family Planctomycetaceae; genus SXXK01. The sequence continues at coordinate 2,953 of JANOUN010000759.1, forward strand.
TACCGGGTGACAAGGGGCTTGTCACCTCGATCTTCCTGGCGACGGCGATTCGACTCGCGGCGATTGCTGACCAGGTTCAGGCTCCCTGTTTCTTGCGCGACCGGGACGCTGCCTTCTCACGAGTTTCCTTCACTCTGAACTTGACGATCTTTGTGATCAGGCTGAACGGGATTGGAGCGTCGAGCCGAAACTGAACCGATCCCTTCGCACGTTTGTAAACTGATAATTCGTCCTTGAATTGGTCGATGCCGGATGGAGTCGGGTAGAATCCAATGTGTTTCTGGAAGGCGGCAAAATGCACAAGGTTTCCATTCAACACAAATGTCGGAATCTGGTATTTGATTGCTTCCTCAGCGTCCGGCGCGGCTTTCCTGATGATGCCACGTATCTTTTGGAGGATGTCCTGCACGTCTTTGGGAAAGCCAGCGACGTATTCGTCGATGTTGCTTGCGAGCGTGGTGTCTGTTTTCATTTGGAGGTTCTACCATGGTCACGAAAAAGCATCGTGCGTGGAACGTTTTCGCCTCCTGGATTTTGGGCCGGTCTGAGGAATCAATCAGGGTCACTCAGCGGGACGACTGAGTCTACAAGGTGACAAGAGGCTTGTCACCTCGATTTTCTGGCGGTTGCGCTTCCGGTCGCGGCGATTGGTACCTTGGTAGTCTGCGTCGAAGAGAAGCGTGGGGGTGAAACTTTGGGATCGAGGGCAGACAGAAGTGTAAGACAAAAGGCGTGGCTGCAGAAGTAAAGCGATCGCCTGCTGCAGGTGCAGTATTCGCTCATCAATGTAGCCGTCTCGCTCCGGCGAGACGAGCATTCAGGATCGCCACATGGCTGAAGCAGGCATTTTCCTCCGAGCCATCGAGCCATCAATGATTCAGCTCATCGCAACCGGGCATTGACAGCGGATAATGCCATGAGCGTAATGTTTTCAGCGTCCAAGTATGGTATCGATTCCTGAGAGAATCAGTTCCAGTTGACGCCTCGGCAGCGTGCCAACACGGTCAGACAACTGCGATTTGTCAATCGCAACGATCTGCGAGACATTCGCAACCGAATCTTTCTCCAATCCTGTGTGCTTCTGCTTCAAAAGTACATTACCCGGAGCGTCGGCCCAACGCAGATTGCTCGTCAGAGGGACGCACACAACAGTGGACAAGCGACTGCGATTCAATGCATCGCACTGAACTACTATGACGGGCCGACGGAATCCTGGTGATGAACCGATTGGTTCACCGAGATCTGCCAAGAGCACATCACCTTGGCCGATCACCATTCGACCCGCCGAAGCACACTCTGTGACGCCTCTGCAGAGAAAGCACTGACTTCAGTGCCCACATTTTCAAGGGTAGCATTCATCGCTGATGTCACACGATCTTCGTCGTGACGGGCCACGAACTCAGCCAGAGCGCGGGCGTATAATTCGCTGCGTGACGTCTGAAGACGTGAGGCCAACCGCTCAGCATCAGCGAAGAGGTTATCTGGAATAGAAACCGCTGTTTTCATACCGCAAGTATGACGCGCAGCCAGCCTTTGTCAACTACCGACACGAAGTGAATTGCCCACGTGTTGGCATCACGAATTGCGATCTCTGCGGCGGCATGGATGCCGACGCAAAGATCGTGCGTTGAACTTTTCCAACTCGTGGATTGGGCGCAAGTCTGAGGAATCAATCAGGGTCACTCAGCGGGACGACTGAGTCTACAACGGAACGAGCGGCTTGTCACCTCGACTTGCCATGTGGCTGCGATCCGGGTCGCGGCGATTGGTGCAGTTCTACCCCGAGGAGTTTGCATGGCGTCGAGAACCGCGGAGATGACCGGTGGTCCGCGAGCAACGAAAACGAAAGCGATGACGAATCATCGCACTCCAAAGTCTGCGTGATGGTGAATCGCAGGAAACGCAGAACATTTTGAACCACGGAAATCACGGACGACACGGAAGGAATCTTGGCGCGGGCTTCGCCCGCAACCCAATGATTTGCGGGAGTCGATGTCATCCGTTGTCCCCACCGACCCCGCGTCCAATGGCGTGGACTTAAGCAATCCGACTGGCGAGCGGGGTACGTAAGTGCCCTGATTTTCGCATCATTCGCGACAAATCAGGGGATTCACATCCCCCGCTCGCCTTAAGTCCACGCC
>JANOUN010000760.1:0-1808 GCA_031416875.1 Planctomycetota bacterium
CCATACCGCTCTTACCGACACCGCCGTACGGCACGCCGTGGACGATGACGTTGTGAGCGTTGATCCAGCCGTTGCCAGATGTGAAGGCTTCGGCAATCCGAGCACAACGCTGCAGGTCGCGCGACCAGACGCTGTTGCCGAGTCCGTATTCCGTATCGTTCGCCAGCCGCAGACCTTCTTCTTCATTCGAAAACGGAGCCAGGAAAGCGACCGGCCCAAAGATCTCTTCACGCGCCGCCACATTGTTCAGCGAACCAGCCAGGAGCGCTGGCTTGACGTAGAAACCATTTTTGCCGGGAACCTGGGCTTCCCCGCCTTCGAGGATCAGGTCGGCACCGCCCGCGACACCCTTCTGCAGGTAGCCCAGGACTCGATTTCGCTGCTTGGCACTGACAAGTGGTCCCATCTGCGCGTCACGGTCCATCTGATAACCGATCTGCACCGACTTCATGCGCAGGATGCATTCATCCACAAAGTCGTCGTAGATGTCGCGCTGAATCAACCAGCGCGTCGCATCGCAGCAGACCTGTCCGCTGTGGAACGTAATCGCCTGGACGAGCTTCTCCGCCGTCTCCTGAATGTCCACGTCATTGAAGATCACGGCTGCACCCTTGCCGCCGAGCTCACACTTCACGGGAATCAGGTTGCGTCCCGCAGCTTCGGCCACAAGGCGACCGACTTCAGGCGAGCCAGTGAAGCTCATGCGACGCAGTTTCGGATTCTGCGACAGTGCGGCACCGGCGGTTTCGCCAAGACCCGTCACCACGTTCAGCACGCCGGCCGGCAGCAGATCCAGATCCTGAATGACCTTGCAGAGATACAAGGCAGACAGCGGCGTGTCTTCCGCAGGCTTCAGAACGCAGGTGTTGCCGGCAGCCAGCGCCGGGGCAAGTCCCCAGCCTGCGAGCAGAAACGGGAAGTTCCAGGGAATAATGAATCCACACGCACCCCACGGATGTCGTGACACCCATGCTTCGTGATTCTTAACGGCGATCACCTGACGATAATTGACGGCTTGCGACAGGTCGGCAAAGTATCGAAAAGTATCGATAAAGTTCTGAACGTCGCCGACGGCCTGAGTATAAATTTTACCACAGTCCAGTGCTTCGATCGTGGCGAATTCATCACGACGAGCTTCCACAGCGTCCGCGATGCGATGCAGACAGGCCGCTCGTTCTGCCACCTGCATCTTTGCCCAGCCGCTGTTGTGGAATGCATCCACGGCAGCATCGACAGCCTTATCCACATCGGCTTTCTTCAGGCTGGTGACGGTGGCGAGCTTTTCGCCTGATCCCGGGTTGAGCACATCAAATGTCAGTCCGTCTGCGGCTTCAACCCACCGTCCGCCAACAAAAGACTTATGCACAGGCGTCGCGAGAAACTTCGCAACAGCAGGTGCGAGTTCGCTATCCGTAGTTCGCTCGATCGAGGACGTCGACATCAGGAAACTCATTGAATTGAAATGGTGCGGCATTCTGCCGCATAAAACATGGGACGGTCCAAAACACACTGAAGCCCAGTGCCAGTGCCGGCGCATCATACCGTTCATTCTGAACGTTGTGAATTCCAGCAGGCGTTTCGATTGGAAATACTGACTCGAAAATCTCTTCTGCCGTCTTCACACGCAGGGCAAAAAAATCCAACGGGGCGGCCCTGAATCGGCAGGCAGGGCCGCCCCCATTGGGGCTTGGATATTCGTCATGATCCGATTCCTGGGGCGTTGCCCCAGGCTGACATATACTCCGCGCGGTCAGATTTGAGGTTTTGTGAGCGGCAAGGCGCTAGCCGCCGGTGCTGACCGAATACAC
>JANOUN010000761.1:0-8197 GCA_031416875.1 Planctomycetota bacterium
GAAACGATTGACCTGTCCAAAGAAAAGAATTTCTTTGAAACCCGAGTCAACGAATACCAGAGTGCTGGTTCATTGAACTGGGATTGAGCAAACCTGCACGATTCCGCATTTCAAATCAGGAGCCCGGCCTTTTTGCAAAGAGCCGGGCTATTTTGTTATAGTGGCACGGTTGAGTGGCCGGGGCTGGACTGAGCGAAGCGAAGGAAGCCCCGGGGTTTCGAGCTAGCGCTCTCCAACCCCGGCCACACAAAAACTAAACCTTGCGAGTATTCCAACCTGACGTCCGCATACGAAACATACGACCATGACTCCGGATATCGCAAGACTCTGCACTCAAACTCGCCGTCATCTCCTGCAGACGGCGGGACTCGGCATTGGCTCAATGGCCTTGCAGTCGCTGTTGGCGAAAGACAGCCTCGCAGAGACAACGCTGAAGAATTCCGCCACAACCGGTCCAATGCCGCCGATGCTTGCGCCGACAGCCAAACGAGTCATCTATCTGCACATGGCGGGATCACCCTCGCAGCTGGAGTTATTCGAACACAAGCCGGATCTTGACAAACTGCACATGCAGGATTGTCCTGCGTCGTTTTTGGAAGGCAAACGATTTGCTTTCATCAAGGGCGTGCCGAAGATTCTGGCGGGGCAGTTTTCATTCCGTCAGTACGGCGAGAGTGGTCAATGGATCAGCGAACTGTTGCCACACTTCGCATCAGTCTCGGACAAAACCTGTGTGATGCGGACCGTCCAGACGGATCAATTCAATCACGCTCCTTCGCAGCTGTTGATTCACACGGGAACACCACGGCTGGGCAATCCTTCGCTCGGATCCTGGATCAATTACGGACTCGGCAGCGTCAACGAGAATCTGCCCGGCTTTGTGGTGCTGTTGTCGGGAGGAAAAACACCGGACGCTGGCAAGTCCCTGTGGGGCTCCGGCTTTCTCCCTTCGGTATATCAGGGCGTTCAATGCCGCACAACCGGCGATCCTGTTCTGTATCTCAGCGATCCGGACGGAATGGATCGCAGTCTGCGCCGCCGCATGCTGGACACACTCGCAGAAATGAATGCCGCCGAATTTGAACGCAGCGGTGATGCGGAAACACAGACTCGGATTTCACAATATGAGCTGGCGTATCGCATGCAAATGTCTGTTCCCGAAGTGATGGATATCTCGAAGGAACCTCAACATATCCTCGACATGTACGGGGCGCAGCCGGGATATGTCTCACCGGCCGAAAGTGCAGATGATCCGCGAGTCCTCTACAAGGGCGATGACCCGACATTTCCAAACAACTGTCTGCTGGCGCGGCGCCTGATCGAATCAGGCGTGCGATTTGTGCAGTTGTACGACTGGGGCTGGGATCATCACGGATCATCCCTGGGTGAGAGCATTGACGAAACATTGCCGATCAAGTGCCAGCAATCTGACAGAGCCATTGCGGGGCTGATCAAAGATCTCGATCAGCGTGGTCTGCTCGAAGAGACCCTGATCGTCTGGGGCGGAGAATTCGGCCGCACGCCGATGATGCAGAACAACGTGAACACCGAATTGAAAAAAGGCTACATTGGTCGCGATCATCATCCATATGCCTTCACGATGTGGATGGCTGGTGGCGGGATCAAGGGCGGTCTGGCGTACGGAAAGACAGATGAATTCGGTTACTATCCGGTCGAAAATCCCGTCACGGTCCGCGACATCCAGGCCACCATCCAGCATGTGATGGGGCTTGATCCACACCGTTTCAGCTACCTCTATCAGGGACTCGACAACCGCCTCATCGGTCCGACTGATGAAGGGCGCGTCCTGACAGATGTGCTCGGCTAAAGCTTGCTGTACACCAGTTCGACTGTCCCATTTTGTTCGTAGTACCGCCTTTTAGGCGGAAATTCAGCCCGCGCCACCATGAAACTTCAACCACTTTTCCGGCAGGCGAATCTGGAACAGTTGAACTAGCCGAATGCAATCATTCAAGGCGCACGGTTACTGCACTCTGCCATACGTCTCAAAATGCCTTTTGACGCCTCTTCCGCTCCTGTCTGGTTCCGCTATCATCATCGTCGATTGATCGTCGAAGTTCCGGCTTGACGAGTTTGGTTTCTCGGCAGAGGTTTGCAATGCTCACACGATTGGAAGTTCATGGATTCAAGAACCTGGTGAATGTTACTGTCGCTTTCAGCCCTTTCACGTGTATCGCGGGAGCTAACGGCGTCGGCAAGTCAAATCTTTTTGATGCGATAACGTTTCTTCGCGCACTTGCGGACCGCCCTTTGATGGACGCCGCTTCAGCCGTTCGCGATGAGGTGAATCGGTCAACGCCGCTCAAGAGCCTGTTCACTTCGGGCCCAAATCCATTCAATGAAATGAAGTTTACCGCCGAAATGATCGTGCCTCTGAACAGCACTGATGATTTGGGGCAACCGGCGAAGGCGGCGATCACATTTCTCCGTTATTCTTTGGTGCTTGGGTTACAAAAGTCCGCTGACATTCAATATGGGGAGCGTCTGTTCGTCAAGCACGAAGAACTCACTCACATCAACCTTGGGGATGCAAAATCAAAGCTGGGCTTTGAACATTCGGCAAGTTGGCGAAGATCCGCGGTGAATGGTGCCCGTCGGGGAGGGGCGTTTATTTCAACCGACGAGAAGGATGGGCAAACAATTGTCCGGCTGCATCAGGATGGAAACGCTGGACGCGCTCGCGAAGCCGTGGCAGTCCAGATGCCTCGCACTGTGCTTTCGACTGCGAATGCCGGCGAATGCCCAACGGTATTACTGGCACGCAGAGAAATGCAGTCCTGGCGTCTGCTGCAATTGGAGCCTTCCGCACTTCGTAACCCGGACAGCTTCAACGCCTCCGCGCACATCGGACCGAACGGTGCACATCTGGCAGCGACCTTGCATTCGCTATCAAGAAAATACCGAAGTTCGAGCAACGGAAATGCATCTAATCCTGTGACACAGGCAATTGCCAATCGTCTTTCAGAGTTAGTCGAGGGTATTGCTGACGTGCGCGTCGATGAAGACTCGAAGCGGGAATTACGCACCCTGGAGGTAATCGACCGCAATGGAAATGTACATGCCGCCAGAGCGCTTTCAGATGGGACACTGAGGTTTCTCGCCTTAAGTATCCTTGAACAAGACCCGGAGTCGCGTGGGTTACTGTGTTTTGAGGAACCAGAAAACGGGATTAATCCCAAGCGAATTGAGGCAATGCTGGAATTGCTGAAGGATTTGGCAATGGACGTCCACGAAGAAATCGGACCGGACAACCCTCTCCGGCAGGTAATCATCAACACACATTCCCCGGCGGTTGTTGCAAATGTACTTGATTCCGATTTGCTGCTTGCGTGCCCGACGGAGCATGTGCTGGACGGGCACCGCTATGCATCTGTGGCCTATATGTGGCTCCCCGACACTTGGCGGTGGGCACAGGCACCAGATGAGCCTACCATGGCAAAAGGGGAATTACTTTCGTATTTGGAACCGTTGGCTTTTGGAGAAGATGATGCTTCCTCACGTAATCAGCCGTCGATCACCGGCGATCGAGACAGGCGACCAACTCGCCGCGTAAAGAACCTGTTTCATGATCGCTACAGAACGCTGCCGTTTGACCAGGAGTCGGTCGCTCCATGACAAGGCGTCTTCGATTCACTTTACTGGGTGACGGATCCTCAGACGAGGCATTGAAGCGGCACGTTGAGTGGCTCGTCCGAGAGAATGTTGCGCCGGATGTCGCAATTGACTCTCAATGGGCTGATCTGAGAGCTGCGAAGCCAAAACCTGAGGGGCTCGGCGCAAGAATTGAAAGAGCAATCGATTTATACCCGTGTGATGTGCTTTTCGTGCATCGTGACGCAGAAAGAGAGGAACCAGAAAGGCGAATTCAGGAGATCGCACAAGCGTGCATTGGAATCAAAGTTCGTGCAACTCCAGTTCCTGTGATCCCAGTTCGGATGTCAGAGTCATGGCTGTTGTGTGATGAAACAGCGATTCGCAAAGCCGCTGGAAATCCAAACGGAGAACAGCCGTTGAATCTGCCAAGACTAAGGGAGATAGAGGGATTGCCCGATCCCAAGAACACTTTGCACACTGTTTTACGTTGCGCGAGTGGACTGACCGGACGTCGACTCAAAGCATTTTCGCCGCGAGCGAGGCTGGTAGCGAACTATATTACTGACTTTTCTTTGCTGAGACGGCTACCAGCCTTCCAGCGACTTGAAACAGACCTCAGAATTGTTCTTGAGGCGAGGGGACTGCTGCGGTAGACCGCAGTCCGCCAATTTGTCGCAGCACGCCAGGCCGGACTATTCTGCCCGTTCAATTGACGAATGCCGCTAAACATCGTCTCATAGTGTTCCTCCGGCACATCCACATTTATCGCCCGCCCCAAAAAGGTACTCATCATGTCCGATCGTTCCGTCAGCCGTCGCTCCCTCCTTCAACTGGCTTCATCGGCTGCCGTCGCCAGTCTGCTCCCGTCGGAAATGCTGTTTGCCAGCGCGATCAGTTCGAATTCTCTGACGCTGGTTCCGGGTGACGCACGCATTGGTGCGCTCAAGGATCTGGACGGATATTTTCCGTTTACGCCCTCGCCATCAGTGGACGCGTGGAACGTCCGCAAAGAATTTCTGCTGCGGCAACTGAAGGTCGCATGTGGTCTGTGGCCGATGCCCGAACGACCACCGATTGAAGCCACCGTGCATGGTCGCGTCGAACGGGATGACTATACGGTCGATCGCGTTTACTTTGAAAGCAGCCCTGGCTTGCTGGTGACAGGAAGTCTGTACCTCCCGAAGAATGCGACTGGAAAACTGCCGACGATCCTGTGTCCTCATGGCCATTGGGCCAACGGCCGATTTCACGATCATGGCGATTCGATTAAGCATGAAATTACGTCCGGCGGGGAAAAATCTGAAATCGGCGGACGACATCCGTTGCAGGCCCGCTGCGTTCAACTGGCACGCATGGGTTGCATGGTGTTCCTGTATGACATGCTCGGCTACGCGGACGGCAGCTCATTTACTCAACAGCTGGCGCATGGATTCGCCAAACAACGGCCCGAATTGAGTTCACCCGAAACCTGGGGGTTGTTCAGCGCGCAGTCGGAACTCAGATCATGGAATGCATTGGGTCTGCAGACGTGGAATTCGATCCGCGCAGTGGACTGGCTGACGTCGCGGCCTGACTGTGATCCGACTCGGATCGGTGTCACGGGGGCAAGCGGCGGCGGCACGCAGACATTCATACTTGCGGCACTGGACGAACGCGTCACTGCCGCCTTTCCGGCCGTGATGGTATCAACCGCCATGCAGGGTGGATGCACATGCGAAAATGCTTCGTACCTGCGCGTCAACACAGGCAACATTGAAATCGCGGCTCTGATTGCGCCGCGACCGATTGCCATGAGCGGAGCGGATGACTGGACGGTCGAAATCGAAACAAAGGGCCTGCCTGAACTGCAGAAACACTATGCGATGCTTGGCGTTCCCGAAAACGTCCATGCAAAGTACTTCAAGTTTCCGCACAACTACAATCAGCACAGCCGCAAGATGATGTACGACTTCTTCAATCGCACACTGAAGCTGGGTGTCGATGAAATTGCCGAACGAGACTACGTGCCGTTGACTGTTGCAGAAGCGACGGTATTTGATGCGGAACATCCGGCTCCTGTGAAAACGGAAGCGACAGAAGTCGCTCTTTTACATGCGCTGGATGCAGCGCAGCAGAAATTGATCGCGGCGCTGGCTCCACATGATGCTGCCAGTCTGAAAGAATTCCGTCGCGTCATCGGTGGCGCGCTGGAGGTAATGATTGGCCGTTCACTTCCGCCTGCCGGATCAACGCACTTCGAACAATCGGATGAGATTCCTCGAAGCGGATTCGTTGAGTACAAAGGCGTCCTGACCCTGAAATCCTGTGGCGAAGAGTTGCCAACCGCGTTTTTGTTGCCGCAGAACTGGAATAAACAGGTCGTATTGTGGCTCGATCTGGAAGGCAAGAATCGGCTCTTCGCGGCTGATGGCCAACCCAACACGCAAATTTCCAGACTGGTCAACGCAGGTTTTGCCGTCAGTAGTCCGGATCTGTATCTGACCGGCGACTTCACCGATGATCATGAACCGGTGTCTCAGATGCCCGTGGTCAAGAACCCAAGAGAATTCGCGGGATTCACGCTGGGCTACAATCATCCGCTTTTTGCTCAGCGCGTTCACGATGTGCTGACATGCCTCTCAAATTCAAAATACCACGAACAAACCCCGTCAAAACTCCACGTCGTGGGCGTGAACGGAGCTGGCGTGATCGCGGCCACCGCGTGTGCGCTGGCCGGTAATGCCGTTAGTTCGATCGCGGTTGATACGGGAGGCTTCCGGTTCGAATCGATCACAGAAATTCGTGACGTCAACTTATTGCCAGGGGCGGTGAAATATGGAGATGTTCCAGCCATACTGGCTCTGTGCTCGCCAACAAAAATCGCAGTTGCAGGTGAGGCAGCAGATTCAGTCGGATTGATGAAATCCGCCTATGCTGCGAACGCCGCAAAGGCTGATTTTCTGCCGAAAAGCGACGAGGATTCGGCAATTGTCGATTGGTTGCTTAAGCAGGCATGACGAACCGCCACACGTGCCACAAAACCGGCGAGCGGCATGCGTCAGCTTGCCGGTACGTTGCAATTCAATCACAAATCGGACACAGAGGAATTGCAGTTGTACCGGCGGGCTGACGCCAAATGGCACTTGTTTTAGATCCGAAAGCCGTCGAGTGTCGCCTTTTGCTCTGCAAAAGCGGCGTTTCTTTCGCGGAGCGAAAGACGACAATTACCCCTTCAGCACTTTGCTGATTGTTTCTTTCAGTACGTTACTGCTCTGCACGAGAGCCGTCTTTTCTTTGGACCACAGCTCCACTTCGATGTGGCTCTTCACGCCGCTGCGGCCGATGACGGTGGGGATCGACAGACACACATCGCGGATTCCGTAGGCTCCGTTCATCAGAGAACTCACGGGATGAATGCGCTGATCATCCAGAGCGATGCTGTGGACGACGTCGGCAATCGAAACGCCAACCGCGAATCCCGCTCCGCCCTTCTTTTTGATCACTTCTGCTCCACTGCCCCGCGTCTTGGTTTCAATTTCTGCGATGAGACTGGCCGTGACACCGGGATACTTGTCAAGCGGCAGGTTCGCGACCTGAGCCATTGACCAGATCGGCACCATGCTGTCTCCGTGCTCCCCGAAGATCGTCACGTTGACCTGAGTCGGCGGGACGTTCAATCGCTGAGCCAGCAGACTGCGGAGTCGCGTCGTGTCCAGAACCGTGCCGAGCCCGATCACCTGCGAGGCGGGCAGGCCCAATTCTTTCACGGCCAGATACGTGAGCACATCGACCGGATTGGACACCACAAAGACAATCGCGTCTTTCTTGTAGCCATGCTTCCTGAGGTCCGTCAGAATTCCCCGGAATAAAGTGACGTTGCGGTTGATCAGGTCCAGTCGACTTTCGTCGGGCTTGCGTCGCAGTCCCGCGGTAATCACGATCACGTCGCTGTCTTTGCAGGCTTCCGTCCCGCCCGACGTGATTCGCTGAGGCGCCATCAGCGAGGAACCGTGCAATAAGTCCAGAGCCTGTCCTTCACACAATTCCTGATTGACGTCCACAAGTGCAATCTCGCTGACGATCTTCCCGGCCTGCAACGCAAACCCGGCACAGGAACCCACCAATCCACCACCACCAATAATGCTGACTTTCATAGGAGCCTCAAGTTTTCAGTTTTCAGTTTTCAGAAAGGCCAATCGCCAGGGTCAATCTGATTGGGCTTCGATCATTTTCTTCCATGGTGCAGGAACACCCTGCCACGCATCCTGGTATGTCGATTCCAGTGGAACCGAGATATAACGTTCTTCGTTCAGAAACAATGGCATATCCGGGAGGGCCTGCTCACGAGTAACCAACTCGACAAATCCACTCAGAATATCTCCCGCCGCAGCACATCGAACTGAAAACAGCGTAAACGGCTCAGCTTCGGTCACACTTGGAACCTCAGACTGATCCGTGATCGAGAGTGCCAGAGGTAACCCGTGCGGATCGACAGGTCCCGGAGGGAGAATATCGACCAACAACAAATGCACTCCTTCATCAAGCAATATATTCACCTTTTTACGAAGACTCTCCAACGCGCGGTTATTGTTCTTGTTGCCGG
>JANOUN010000762.1:0-6641 GCA_031416875.1 Planctomycetota bacterium
TCATGTAGGCGAGGAATTTTACGTGTTTTTAGACTGCTGGCAGCCAAAATATCTGCTGACAACCGCGTGCCGTAACATTTGTACGAGGACAAAACGATTCCGCCACGCTGTCCTGGCACCGCATACGTGACAGACAAAGAACAGCCGCGGCGGATTCAGACTCGACTGAAATCCCGAATCAGGACAGACTTTTGGCGCCGGTCCGTTCAGAAACTGGCGCAAATCTCGCCACCGTCAGTTCCACGATACGCTCCGCAGCGCGGCCGTCGCCATAGGGATTGACATCGACCTGCATGGCGGCATAGGCATCACGGTTGGTCAGTAACTCACGGACTTCATGCACGACGCGATCCGGATCAGTGCCGATCAGCTTTGTCGCACCGACCGAAATTGCTTCAGGGCGCTCAGTGGAATCGCGAGTCACAAGAACTGGTTTGCGGAGTGACGGGGCTTCTTCCTGCACGCCGCCGGAGTCGCTCAGGATCAACGTGGATTGATCCATCAGCCAGATGAATTCCGGGTAATCCGCGGGCGGAATCAAATGCACGTTCCTGCGATCGGACAGAATTTCATGCACCGGGCCGCGAATGCCGGGGTTCAAATGCACCGGATAGACGAACTGCACTTTGGGAAACATGTCGGCCAGACGTCCGATTGCCGTGCAGAGATTGCGAATTCCATCACCATGATTTTCGCGACGATGCGCCGTGATTAACACCATCGGTCGCCCTGCAATGTCCGGATGCTTCTGGACCCACATGTATGAGTTCAGACGTTCCTGCTGGACAGAAAGTTTCAGAGCATCGAGAACTGTGTTTCCAGTCACAATCACCGAGTCCCCCGCATATCCTTCACGCAGCAGGTTCTGTCGGGCCGTCTCAGTCGGCGCGCAATGCAGCGCGGTCGTCAATGAGCAGACGCGGCGATTGAATTCTTCCGGGAACGGCGAGTCGATGCGGTCGGTTCGCAGTCCGGCTTCGACATGCACAAATGGAATTCTGGCATAGAAAGCGGCGATGCTGGCACAAAATGCCGTGGTTGTATCGCCCTGTCCGACGACGCAGTCCGGCTTTGTTTCTGCAATTGTGGCCGACAACATCTGGAGACAGCGTGCGGTCAGATCGGACAGCGTCTGATTGGGCTGCATGAGATTGAGGTCGCGATCGACGGGCAATGCAAAATACTTCACGACCTGATCGAGCATCTCGCGATGCTGCCCGGTCAAACAGACAATTGGTTTCACATTCACATGCCGTTGGGCGGCGAGAACCACAGGCGCCATTTTGATGGCCTCCGGGCGAGTACCAAAGACACACAGCATTCGAAATGCAGACATTGAACTTTGGCTTTCAGAATTGTTGCGTCAACAACAGAGAATCACGAACGGCGTAAATCTGAATTCGCGGGGAGATCAGGACGGGCTCAAGCCAGAGACGTGATGACTCGTGCCGTGCGCCTTCCTGCATCAGTGACTCGAAGAATGGATTCTCATCCTTCGGCCGCACGTCCGGGAATATGACAATGTGGTTGATCTGGTATCTGCGAATCAACGCGATCACCTCTTCGTCAGTCCAGATCCGCGCCGTGTAAGTTGTTGATGTCAGTCCGACGGTATCCTGCTGCAGTACTTCGGCCAGCAGGTGTGATTCGTCCGACAGGATCCTTTTGCCAATCAGGAGTTGACTGGGCACGATTGAGCCAGAATGGTGATCGATAATTTGATTGACCACATCATCGACCATACCGAACCGCTGCACATGACCCCGGACTTCTGCTGCGGCTCTGAACTGACCGGTGAGAACTCCCGCAATGAGAAGCGCTGACGCAGCGACGATCTGCCTGCGTTGCCACGTTGCCCTGCCTGATCTTTCCGGGAGCGTGACCCGCATGCGGCTCACGAGGTCAGCGAGAGCCAGCAGAGTAAAAGGGATGAGCGGGAAGAACATGCGAGGCGATAAATTGATCGAGGTTGTCTTTTCCAGGCCGATCAGAGCTGCCAGAGACACACCGAGATAAAGAAAGGCAGCGGAGTCTCCAACGGTCCCAATGGTGAAGTGCCGTCGAGATTCGGTTCGATGCAGTCTGATGCCGCACATAATCGCCGCAACCACCAGCAGTCCCAGGCCCATCACCGTTGCGATCTCGGCCATTTCTCCCGCAAACAAATTGGTCTTATCCAGACCTGTCAGTCGCGAGACAGCATAGTACGCGGATTCTCCTGCCTCCGTCAGCGTCCGGCGGACTGTCTTGTTATTGCCGCCCTTGATGTCCCCGACCAGGACAGCGTTTCTGGCAAACAGCGTGATCGCGAGCATGCAGGGAATTGCGAAAAATGTCGCGGCCTGCTGCACCGCACTCCAGCGCTGCCGGACAAACTGCATCAGAAAGACGCCGCCGACAGCCATGAGCCAGAAGATGCCAGCGTAGCGAAGGCTGAATGCGATTGCCGCAAAGATTCCGGCCAGCAGGAGCCGACGCGTCCCCAGCCAGGGACTCTGCAGCAGAATCAGGCTGCCGAGCGTCAATGTGATGAACATCATTTCCGTCTGACATTCCCACACGTTGTGCCAGAGCATCGGAAAACAGAGCCAGACAGCCGCGAGCAGGAGACCGGTCGCAGGTCTGCGTCCCATGCGTTGAGCGGCAACGCATATCAACAGAGGGGCAAGCAGGAATCCGGCAACACCAATCCACAGCGAAGCAAGTCGCAGTGATAATCCCGTCGATCCGAGTACTGCGATCATCGCAGGGAAACCAATTGGAAATACCGTCTGTGGTGCGGGCCAGGTCTTCAGTTGATAGTGTTCTTCGTAGTAGATGATACCCGTGCTGAAGCCGTTGCCGTCCCGAACGTTTCGTGCAACGCTTAATGCCTGAGCCGTATCGGGATGCAGCCACGTTCCGTCATAGTTCAGTACAAGCAGTACCGTAGCCGCCAGCGACATCATCGCAGCAGCGGCGAAGGCATGGCCTCCTGTAACGTTGGACACTTTCATGGCTGAAGGCTCCCGGAGCTCGGGGTGAGACGCTTGCCGTTTTCAGACAATCCGGGCTTCTTTAAACCGTCGGATCGGTTTCGCAGTCCGTGGCACAAAAACGTTCCGCTTTGATCAGCGTCTGCGCACCGTCGCCGTTGTTCCATTTGAGGCTGATTTCTTCGACAACTCGCCTTTAATCGCTGCGGCATGATCTTTCATGGGGAGAACCTGATAATGTCGGCTCATCATGTCAATCATTTGTGCGACAAGCTCAATCTTTGGTTCGGCCGGGCGACCCATTGCCGGGAAGAACGCGAGATCATCGTCATCTTCACGGCCCATGAAATCCAGCGGGTGCAGGAGAAGTGATGGACCCACACCGGCGACTCGGCACATCGTCAACGCCATGTTCCAGTACGTCATGGCGACTGGGCGTGAAAACTGTGCGAGATACAGAATGTAGCTCGCGTGGATCGGCACTCTGAACAGCGGCATCGTGGTGACAGGAATTTCCGTCAACTGGCCTTCGGCGAAATTCCACTCGAATGGTTTCAGCGGTCGGAAGCCTTCGCTGAATTTTCCAAACAGCTGTTTCCGTTCCGCTCGTTGCTCCTTCGTCAGACGCGTCGACATGAAGTAATACATGCGGGCAAGCGGGCCGAGATACGTCGGAAATGTGGATCCGTCGTACTGGTAGCCTCGACAAATCAGAATCTTGAGCAGCATATCGCAGAAGCTGAATCCAGGGCCGCGAAAGCCGATGGGACATTGTCCGGTCACTCGTTCCAGATGCTCTTCCGTCTTTGCCAGTTCCGAAACCAGTTCCTGTTTTGAATACAGATGCAGCCACGGTTCATGGTTGAAGGAGTGATTGCCGATTTCATGTCCGGCGGCGGAGATGGATGCGAGCGCTTCAAAGTTTTCTTCGCGTGCGGCGTCCTGACCGACGACAAATACCGTCATTTTCAGGTCTCGTTCGTGCAGGACCTTAAGGAATCTCGGCACGACAAGGTCCAGGTACGTGGGATATTTGTCCCAACCAGCGTCCCCATGAGTTTTCATGTACGACCACTTGTTGTCGAGATCGAGTGACAGGCTGGCAATGGGTTTGGTCATGTTACAAGTTTCCAGTTTCCAGTTTCCAGATATCAGTTTTCAGGTTGAGGCGAGTTGTCTGATGTTCTTCAGTAGCTCTTCACTCTATTAGAGAGCTCGCTTCCGTATCGCGATAATCAACACCGGAAGCTGACACGAGACAATGACTCGACGCCATTTTGCAGCTTGCCTGCATGAAGCGATGATCACAGGACAGCGATTTCTTCAGGATCATCATCCTACCCGGACAAGCGTGGCAGTAATGTGCTTCATTTTGCAACTTCATTTTGGTGTTGATCACAGCGCGATGGCGACAAGCCCGCATCGTGACCCGCGACGCGATCAGGAAAATATTTCGACCAATTCTTTGTCTGCGGTCTCCTCGACAGCTCTGTGGCACCAACAATTCGGCTTGCAACCGACCTGCTGATTCTTAAGAGCCGCGACAAAGTCGTTCGCCAGCTTGATGGTTTCGTTGACGTTCAATGTGCCGTTGACGATGTGCGATGAGTTCAGGGAATACAGCCCTCGCACCGAAGTCACGATCGGCGGAAGTCGTTCGGAGTATCCCAGTGTCGGCAGTGCAAAGACGTGGCGGACCCGGGAAATGCGAACCGCCTTGACATCAGCCAGTGACAGCGTCGGATGCATGCGTTGCAGACCGGACAGGAATTCGTATTCGATTTCAGCATCGCTTTTCTCAAACAATTCATCATTGGGAGTCACATAGCGAGGCAGATAAATCAACGCATTGCCGTCGATCTCCTGCTTATCGACCAACGACGTCATTTCAATCACGGCTGTGAACGGATAGTCGGCGTCGGTGATATTGGTCACGTAGTATGGTGACAGACTCTTCGACAGCAGAACCGAAGCACACACGATGCCGTGGTAGCGGACTCCATCGAACAGCTGTTTTTCCGTTGTGTTCAATTCAGGACAAACGCGGCTCATCACCGGCGTCGGAAGCGTTGAGACGACTCGATCGAAGACGCGATCATGGTCCGCGAACTGAACCGTCATGCGTCCGTCGAAGGCAGTGCGGACGCTTTTCGCAGTGGCGTTGCAGTGGATCTCGACGCCAAGCGCGCGGAGCTTTCCGGTGAATTTGTCGAGCACGTTTGCATAACCGCCACGACAATAGCCGAACATTTCTTTCTTCAGTCCCGTCCGTCGGGCGGCATACATGCGGGCGATGGTGGCCCAGATAAACGCGGCCGATGTTTCACGCCAGCATTCGCCCAGCTTGCAGCGCAGCAGTGGCAGCCACATTTTTTCAAACGTGCGGCGACCAGATAACTTTGTAAGCCAGTCGCCGACGGAGATGTTTTCGAGCCTCTTCCAGTTTTTGACTTGAGCGGCGTAGAAGATCGTGCCGCCCAGTCGCAGTTTGTCGATCATGCGCAGCGGCGGAAACTTCAGGAATTCCAGTGTATTCGACATCGAATGCAATTCGCCGTCGGTATAGAAACCCGTCTTTGTTTCGACCCACTGCATCTGATCTTCGAGGCCCAGTTCCCGCAGGACTGCTCGTGCATACATGTCCGACATCAGCGTGACATGATAATGCCGATCCCAGGTGACATCGCCGATCTGCCATGCGTCCGCCAGACCGCCGAGATTCGGACGACTTTCCAGCAAAGTGACTTTGTGCCCCTGCTGCGTGAGTCTCAGCGCAAGCGTCATTCCGAGGATGCCGCCGCCAAGAACGGCCCAGTGCTGAGGTGCTGTGTTTGTGTTCATGATTGCAATTCTGCAGGTCCAGCCTGCCGGGGCTGGACTTTCGCCGCAAGGCGAACTGCGCGGTGGGCGAATATCCGCTCAACGTCGCCATGTTGTTATTGAAAAACCTGGGCTGGTCGCAGGTCGCGACAAGTCGCGAAGTCCTTTCCGGCAGAAAGGACCTACGCAGGATCACACCGTTGCTGATGCATCTGTTTCCACAACCGTGTGCCCATTGATCGAATACGACAATCCACATGAACAAGTCGCCTGCACTGAAGTCGATGACCCGCTTTCGCCGAATCGATGTACAGGTTCCCCGCAACGGCAAACAACGCCGACGATCCGCGCGGGCGTGCCGATCGCCAGACAAAAATCCGGAATGGATTTCGTCACGATTGATCCCATGCCGATCATTGCCCAGCGGCCAATCTCCAGGTTGCAGCCAACAATGCACCCTGCGCCGATCGTTGCTCCTTCGCGTACCACAGTCGCCAATGTCTGTTCATCAGGATCAGACGATCGAAGTTGTTTCAGGTCCGGCGTTGTTGCTCGCGGAAATCGATCGTTGGTAAAAATCGTGCCAGCACTGATCATGACACCATCTTCGATCGTGACTCCGTTGCAGATGTAGACATTCGAGTTGATTTTGACCCGATTGCCGATCCTGACGTCGTAGGCAATCATCGACTTGCCGCCCACGATACACTCTTCTCCCAGGATCGCGTCGTGACGAATATGTGCGCTGTCCCAGACAGACGTGCCTTCGCCAAGCTGCACGTTGGATTCAATGATTGCCGCAGGATGAATTCGTGGCATGTTGAAAAACCTCAATTTCAAATTGAG
>JANOUN010000763.1:0-9179 GCA_031416875.1 Planctomycetota bacterium
ATTCTGAGGTGACCTCAGGAATTACTCATCGCGTTTCCTGCGAATTGCTTTTGGCACCAGCGTCAACAGAGCCCCAGGAATTCCGAAGGATGCGGAAGACTTTGGCGTTCGAGTTACTGAGTCATGGGCACTGACCGCCGGAGCCTCTGAGTCTTTCGCTGAGCGGTCCCACCAGAGTTGTTTATCCCATCCGGAGAGAACGTTGTCCGTGTGTTCGGCTGAGCTCTCTTCGA
This sequence comes from Planctomycetota bacterium, assembly GCA_031416875.1. Classification (GTDB taxonomy): domain Bacteria; phylum Planctomycetota; class Planctomycetia; order Planctomycetales; family Planctomycetaceae; genus SXXK01. The sequence goes on from JANOUN010000763.1 coordinate 234, forward strand.
TCGCGATCGGTGCGGTCACCCGCTGTAGTTCCATGCCGGGAGGCACCGGCAATACGATCGGAGTATCGCCTGAAACTTCGGTCGAGCTGACCGGGGCGGTCGGCGAGTCACTGTCATCAAAGTCGGCAAGGCTGACCGTGGTGCTGGTGACTGACAGTTCCGGAATTCCATGAGGCAAGACGGCAAGAATCAATTCCGACGCTGATTCCAGCGGATTGACAGGTTGGGTCGTGGATGAGATTGTCCAATCGACCGGATTACTCCAACTGCTCGTCTGTGTTCCATCGGCGCTGACGGCACGAACCCAGACTCGGTACGCACCCAGAGCCAGCGGCGGCGCCACGGTATACGAAGTTCCTGTGACACCGTTCTGGCGGATCAGAGCCGTCGTCGATGTGGCAGTGGAGATATAGACCTCGTACCTGGCGGCCCCCTGGACTGCCTGCCAGGAAATCGTGGGTGTCCGATCGGTTAAATCCGGAATCGTATTCACAATCGGAACACCACCGACCGAGAACACGACCGCATTACTGTAGTCCGTGTAGGTCGGATTCGCACCCGGCACGGCGGCCGTCCATGCGCGTCCATTCACATATGCCCGAACGAATGCCTGATACTGTCCATTTGCGAGAGCATTTGGAATCGTATAAGTCGGAGACGTCAGGCCGCTGACCGGCGGCAAGGGTACGTACTTGAACGTCGCGGGATCGATCATGTACAGCTGGAAGTCATACGAATCCGCGCCTGCCATCTTGCCCCCGACCGGAACCGACATGTTGTTCCAGGTGAACACAGGCTGTGTGACAAACGTCGAGAGCGGTGGACCGGCCAGCACGGGTGCCGTGGCCACTTCAAACTGAAACGGCACGCTCCAGTAACTGTGCTGCACCTGTCCGTTGGTCGCACGCACCCAGAAATTGTACGTTCCGATTCCGATGTCCTGGGTCGGAGTGAATGACGTACCCGAAATGCCATTGACCCGCAGATACTGGAAGTTGCCACCGACATGAGCAATCCAGATGTCACTCTTTTCGGCGCCTGGCGGATTCACCCAGTTGAATGTGGGACGATTGCTTAACGTGGCCCAATCAATGTTTGGATCCGTTTTCATGCTCTGCGTAGAAGGGATCCTCACACTCATCTCCTCCTGGCCACTCACGACTACGATACTCCAAAGAAGCGATTCAGTGAGTGACCTTGGATTACTGACAGTCTCGCGCAGGGGCGCCGTGAACACTGACCTCGGAATACTGAGAGTCTCACGAATCGCCCCGTCGCGAGTGACCTCCGATTACTGATATCTGGCCCATCAGGTGCTGACGGAGTTGCATCTCCCAGATCCACTGGCAGGATCGGTGTTTCCTGCGAGTTATATCCTTGAAACCCAATATGGTTTTCAACGATGCGGGTCACGGAATTCACCGGCTCAAGTCGCAACAACTGGTTGTCTGCGGATTTCAGATAGGTCTGGTTCAGCTGAGTCAGCAATTGCTGATTCGTGAGGACTGAAACCTGATAGTTCGTGATTTTCCCAGGTATGCCTGTGGGCAACTGCACCGGGCCAATGAACGGATCCAGCTGCACGGCGGCAGCGGGACTGTTGTTGCTGCTCACTTCATTCCCGCCCGCGTTGACGAATTCACCGGATTCACCCAGCAGCGGCGAATGAGCCGGAAGCCCGATAATTTCGACACCGTTCGTCGCATACCGCAAGTCCGCGTAGCGAACCGTGGACCCGGCCTTTTCGTCCCTCTGACGTCAGCGGAGCTGTCCGCACTGATGTTGCCATGCAGCTCAATTCCAAGAGATCGATTGTCGTCACCGCTCTTGTAGTCCGGTGCCAGAACACCCAAGAATTCAGCCTGCCCTGGATTGCCATTGATGTCCAATCCGCCGTTGTTCGCTGATTCAGCTTCGAACAGGAATTTGACATTTCGATCATTGCTGTCCTGCGTAAACTTCAGGCTGCGCCAGTTACCCGGATCCGGTACTGCGCCCGTGAACGGTGCCCCCGTAAGATCATCCTTGCCATCCGGCGTGAAGACGGAAGGATCTGCGTTGTCGTACAAGTCGATGCCGTCGTTATTGGTATCCGTGAGCGGAAAGCCATCCAATCCCGGACTGGCCCCCACCGCATCGTCTCGCAGCGATGTCAGGACCACCGGGAAATTCGGCCGTCCGACGACGTAGACGCTGCCGCCAATGCGGTCGTCGATATCGAGCAGGACGCCATCCGCCGTGAAGCCGGCATTTGTTCCAAGCAGTTTCACCACAAGGCTTTCGCCGGGGTTACTCTTGAGAGTCAAGCCGCTCACCGAATGATGTTGATTGACAATGACTTCGCTTTGCAGGACATGTACGATGTCAGTATCGTCCCAGACGGATTCGACCGTCAGCGGCGTGCCACGGATTGTCTGCCGCCTGCCCGTTCGCGTTGAATTCCAATACACGGTTCGCCACACGCACCGTGGCGTGGTCGTGCATTTCGATCGTGTTGAAGCGGCTGAAGCCACCTGCGATCGGCGTTTCGCCACCGGCGCAGGCGATCAATGCATGGTCAATACTTCCCCGCGACACGGCATTAAAGACCAAACCACCCCAGTCGCCCGGAGACGGCAGTGTCGTGCGGGCATTGCCAGTCGTATCAAACGTTCCGCCCGCCCCGAAACGGTCGTCCAGCAGAGACGTCAGGATGACCGGGTTCTGAGGTGTGCCTTCAGCGACCAGGTGCGCCGACCCGCGCAACGCCGTTCAGAGCTCCGCCGGGACTTCCAACCATTTCCAGGTTTTCGGTGATTACGTGCACGGTGTTATTCGTAATCGTGGGACGCGATGTGACCATATGAATGGGAGAAAATGTAGCCTGGGTTGACCCGACAAAGGCCTGACCACCACCGTAACTGATGTCCGCCTGGTTGACATAATTCAGGAAGATCCCTGCGAGCAGCGGTTTGGCGGCAGCGTCCGGAGCGCGCCAGTCAGAATCCTGACGGAACACCAGACCGCCCCAGTCGCCCGCAGCCGCTCCTGGAGTGACACCGTCGCTGTCGCCACCGATCGCATCGTTTCCATAGGACGTCAAATATGCGCGCTGAGTGGTCGTCCCCAGAACCTGCAGTGCACCGCCGCTGCGATCATCACCGATGGCAGAGGTTCCCGCATCGATCACGGAATTCTTGAGCTTCACAATGGCGCCAGCATCAATCTGTACCATCACATTCTTCGGGATTTCAAACGCGCTGCCGTCTTCCAGTGGTGCAAATGTATCTGTGAGCCCCACCAGATACGGGCGATTGTTGCTGGCCGAGGCCAGGCTGTTGTCGGTACCGCCGTTTCCGACAATTCGCACGATGTTCCCGGCACCGGCTTTTGCCGCAGCGAGTGCGACAGAAATCAATCCATACGGCCGCGCGGCGGAACCGTCAGAATTTGCCGGACGCACCGCAGCGCCCAGGACATGCGTCGCTAACGTCGTGCCACCGACCGCGCGTGTGACAGTGAAGCGCTTGTTGACCGCATCAACCGCCGTCACCGTCATGCGTTCGTTATCGACGAGCACATCGAATGGACCGGCGGCCGGGAACATGCGCACGTCATTAACGCGCAGTGTGACCTGCACCGTATTCAGGGACTCCGTCAGATTGGTCGTGACGCTCTTGTCGACCAGGAGCGTCGAGTCACTGCGGAAGAAGAATTCAAAATCACCGCCAGGCTTGTTGTCCGCATTGCCGTCCAGTGACGTGCCGGTGGTATCCAGAATGGTCGATGTCGCTGGCGTTGTTCGGATTAATCCGCTGGCCGTGGTTGATGTCATGTGCAGTTGGGTACTGGTCCTCACCGACCGGGCTGCCGCCCTGGTAGGACGGCAAATCGTACGAATGGGGTTTTCCGATGGAATGCCCGATTTCGTGCAGAGCAATCCCCATCCATCCGCCCCCATACGGGCTTGTGCCATAGCTGCCAGTACCTGAGATATAGACGTTGCCACCGCCGAGACTGACGTCGATCGGATAAGACGGCATCGCTGCGCGAATATCGCCCGTGATGATTCCCATGCCGGAATTGGTCGTCTCGGCAACTTCAAACCCAAAAAGGTCGCCATAAATCTGACAACCGTTCGAAATCGTTCGAATATACGGGAACACGCGTATGCGAAGCCATCCACCATCTTGACTGTGTCGCCAAAACTACCAGATCCTGATCCATGGGGCTGTGCCTGAACGCATCGACAGGTAGTATGCGGATCTGGAGTCTTCGTCGTCAAGCCGACCGGACTGCATACTTGTGTCTCCGTCACAGCAGGTGCTTATGGCAGAACAAGCTTTTGCGGGCGCGTGGTTTCAATTGTGAATTCAGAGTGATATCGTGCGTACTCAGGTAACGTCGAGCCTTTTGATCAAACGTTCATACCCCTGTAGGAAATCCCGTGATCGCTTTGGACCCCCTGCTGCTTCTGCATCCTTCCGACAACGTCGCCGTCGCGCGACGAGCACTGCAGGCCGGAGAAATTCTGAGCGTGGCAGGCCGGACATTGCAGGTTGCGGAGGCCGTTCCCGCGAATCATAAGGTTGCGATCACTGACATTCGGGAGCGTGATCTCATCCGCAAGTTTGGACAGCCAATCGGTTCCGCCAGCACAAAGATTGCCGGTGGCCAGTGGGTGCACGTCCATAACGTCAGTATCGAACGGGACAAAGCCGGTTATGAATTCTGCACCGAACTCGTGCAAACTTCAAAACCTGCCGACAGCCGTACGTTTATGGGATTCCGTCGTAAGGATGGCCGTGCCGGAACTCGCAACTACATTGCTTTGATCAGCACGGTAAACTGTTCGGCGACAACGGCGCGGTATGTCGCCCAGGAACTGGCGAAAACCGACCTCAGTCGGTATGGAAACATCGATGGCGTTATTCCCGTCGTCCACAAGAGCGGCTGCGCATTTGCTTATAACGGGGAAGACCATCTGCTGCTGAATCGCACGCTGGCCGGATTCGCGCGGCATCCGAACATCGCCGCGTGCCTCGTGCTGGGCCTTGGTTGTGAGACCGCGCAGGCTGGACACCTGCAGGAAACACAGGGACTGGTGCAACTCGGCGGCGCAACGCGGCGCGAGCCGGATGATTCGCTGCCGATGGTGCTCAACATTCAGGAGGTCGGCGGCGTGCGCAAGACAGTGGATAAAGCTGTGGGAGTGATGCGCGAGCTGATGGTGCATGCCGATTCGTCTCGACGCGAACCGATTTCGATTTCTGAGCTGACACTGGGTCTCCAATGTGGCGGCAGCGACGGCGCCAGCGGCATCACGGCGAATCCCGCGCTGGGTTATGCGAGTGACCTGCTGGTCGCTTATGGCGGCGGTTCGGTGCTTGCGGAAACTCCGGAAGTTTACGGAGCCGAACAGTTGCTCACGCGTCGTTCCGTCAGTCGCGCTGTGGCCGATCGTCTGCTGGACAAGATTCGCTGGTGGGAGGATTACGCGAAAAAGCACAACGCCTCGATCGACAACAATCCATCGTACGGAAACAAGCAGGGTGGCCTCACGACGATCATCGAAAAGTCGCTGGGGGCTGTCGCCAAAGGCGGCACTGCGCCGCTGCGAGCCGTCTATCAGTTTGCGGAGCCGATCACAGAACGTGGCTTCACGTTCATGGATACACCGGGTTATGACCCGATTTCAGTCACCGGACTTGTCGCCGGCGGATGCCAGTTAGTGGTGTTTACCACCGGGCGAGGAAGCTGCTTTGGATGCAAGCCGGCTCCCACGATCAAAGTCGCCACGAATTCACCGATGTACCATCGCATGCGTGACGACATGGATATCAACGCCGGAACAATTCTGGAAGGTGCGAGTGTCGAATCCGTCGGTCTGGAAATCTTTGAAAAGCTGATCGCGACCGCCAGCGGCGAAAAGACGCTCAGCGAACAGCAGGGCATCGGAGACGAAGAATTCTGCCCCTGGATGCCGGGGCCGATTTTTTAGCGAGACTTGACGCTGTACTCCACGCGGTCATGAGTGAGAGAATTGGCGAGCGGCATGCGTCAGCTTGCCGGTACGAAAACGAGGTACCGGAGGGCTCACGCCGCTCCGCTCGTTGAATCGACGGCGTGCGAGATCTGTGGACCGGCAGGAACACATGCTGCAGAAAAATGGATGGCAGAAAAATGAATTGCAGAAAGACCTGCAGTCGTGGTCTTTGTTTTTCTGCCGCTCATTTTTCTGCCAGACCTGACCTGACTTCTGCAAACAGACGTCCGAAAATCTTCGCAGGAGAACAAGAATTTCACTGTTAGCAGTACGGATCGTACGGATGAGTCACAGTGTGCTTATCTGTGAAATCCGCGAAATCCGTGGTTAAAAACTCCTTTACGCTCTTCAGTGGATTATCGAAAGTCAGCGGCTGTTCGTGTTCCATGCGATGTTTTGTCAGTATGGCGTGATCCGAATCTGGAATTGAGCCACTTCCGCTGTCTGTCGTCAATGAACAGGAATCGCTACTTCTTCGGTCGCACCGCGAACGACACGTTTTCGAACTTCAGCTTCTGACACAGGTCATAGATCAGAATGAACTGCTGGACTTCGACGTCGTCGTTCACGTTCAGAATAATGCGAGTTGACGGGTCGGCGCTGCCGAGAAGGGTGAGTCGCTGAGACAGCACTTCGATCCCGGCAAGCGGTTGCTCATCCAGAAAGACGGCGATTGGATTATTTCCTGCGGCTGTCGGTTCAATGCGAATCTGAACCGGCGGATGTGCCCATTTGTCTGGTTCGTCCGGAGCAGGGGCCTCGATTGACGATGTGCTGTTCCCTTTCAATTCTGCGGGAAGTAGTTTATCCGCAGTGCTGCCGACCGAGGCGCAGATGAAGAACACCAGCAACAGAAAGACGACATCGATCATCGGCGTCATCGTGTCGCCGTCGAGCGAGTTGTTTCGCAAAGGTCGGGATGGGATTTTCATCTTTGCCGGATCTTTTCGATTTGCCGCTCATTCCTGCGGCAGGGTGACAGCAAAGCGGATACTGCGGATATTGTGTGCGGCACAATGTTCGATCAACGTTCGGATCGCGCCAAACTTTGCATTGCGGTCGGAACGAATCCGGACTTCCGGCGATTTGCCGTCGGAAGTCTCAGCTTCATGAAGTTCTTCAATTCGCTTCAGGATTTGTTTCTCAGACATCTGGACGCCGCCGACCGACAAGTGTCCGTCCGGTTCGATCGTGATTGTCAGCCGGTGCGGCGATGAGATTTCATCCGACTGGCCTTTGGAAGCAACCGGCAGTTCCACTTCCCGCGATTGTTCGCTGCGGATAAAGTAGCTGGCGACCAGAAAGAAAATGATCAGCAGAAACACCACATCGATCATCGGCGTGATATTGAAACGCAACGGCGTGCGCCGGAGTGAAGAATCGGGAAGTCGCATGAATTGAAACTTTTTGAGCGGCGGGCAGTCTTTCCAAATGGTCTGCGGCGACTCGATGCCTGATTCGCCACCGAACTCGCCGCCCAACGCATCACATTGATTGTACCACTGAAAACCCATCCAGAGCTATGGGACTGCCGTATTAATCGTTGAACGGCCAGCCGCAGGCGTCGTTGCCATGTTTCGCCTGCGCCTGCGGCTCGCCGTTAAACGAAAATGTCGACCCTGTATTCCATGACAATTCCGAGAGTTCCCGCGATGAAAGTGCTTCTGGCAGAAGACGGCCTGACCATGCGGCGACTGCTCTCGTCGCAACTTGAGAGCTGGGGTTATGAGGTCACCATCGCCGAAGATGGTGCCGCGGCATGGAAGGAATTTGAAAAGAGCCACTTTCCGCTGGTGCTGACGGACTGGGTGATGCCGGAAGTTGACGGCCTCGAATTGATCCGCCGCATCCGAGCCCGCGAGCAATCGGAATACGTGTATATTGTACTCCTGACAGCGAGGTCCGCGCGTGAAGATTTGGTCGAGGCGATGGAGGCGGGCGCAGACGACTTCCTTGGAAAGCCATGCAACCCCAAAGAGCTGAGGGTACGGCTGCGTGCCGGAGAACGCATTATCGGACTGGAACGCACTCTGGTCGAGAAAAACCGCCAGTTGATGGAAGCTCAGGCGGCACTGGTCCAAACCGAAAAGCTGGCTGGCGTCGGGCAGTTAGCTGCCGGGATGGCGCATGAGATTAACAACCCCATCGCATTCGTGTCTAACAATCTGGCCGTGCTGCAGCGGGACGTACACGCGCTGCTGGAGCTTGTCGATCTCTATGGCGAAAGTCTTCCGACCATTGAACGGGCGGACCAGCCATTGGCGACTCGTCTCAGGGCTGCAGAAAAGGACTGCGATTCGGGATGGCTCAAGGAGAATCTGTCACGCCTGTTTCGATCTTCACTGGAAGGCCTGGCGCGTGTCAGAGCCATCCTGAAGAACCTGCGGGATTTCGCACACATCGACGAAGCGGTGGTGGGTGAGATGGATGTTGTGGCGGCCGTTGATTCGGTCCTTGGAATCCTGACGTTCGACTTTGAAGCACAGCAGCTGACGATTCAAAAGCACTTCGATTGTGAGCCGCGCATCCAGGGCCAGCCAGCCAGGATCAATCAGGTCCTGCACAGCATCCTGCTGAACGCCATCCAGGCGAGTGAGCCGCACGGGCTGATTGAAGTCAGTGTCTCGGAGGCGGGTTCGTCCGTCTGCATCGCAGTCACCGACCATGGCGGCGGCATGGACGAAACAATCCAACGACACGTTTTTGAACCGTTTTTTACGACGCGTGCGGTTGGTTCCGGCAAGGGACTGGGTCTTGCGATATCTTATGGCATTGTACAGCAGCACGGTGGTTCCATTGAATTTGAATCAGTACCCGGGAAAGGCACAACATTTCGTGTTATCCTTCCCAAAGAGCTTGGAAAAGGGGTCAGGAACCAATAGTGCGCAGCACCCTTCGGGCCATTTGGCTATTGGTTCCTG
>JANOUN010000764.1:0-3303 GCA_031416875.1 Planctomycetota bacterium
GGGTTGCGGCCCCCCCCCGCGCCAAGATTAAATCAAACCGCAAGGACCCGCAAAACCAGCCTTCGGCCACCTTCTCCCCCCAATTTCGGGGGAAGAAGGGACGTGGATCAGGCCGTACGAGTTCGCCGAGTGGCACTACCGAATGGACGGCACAGCCTTTGGCTCATTCGATGCAGGCGCTTCGTCTGATTTCTTCTTCGGATCATCCGGACGCATGCTGCGTCCCTGTTTGATCGCGTCGGAAAGATGCTGGATGACCAGCCGAATCGAGCGCAGACTGTCGTCGTTGCCTGGGATCGGCAGATCGACCATGTCCGGATCGGAATCGGTATCAATCAGTGCCACAATTTTCACGCCCAGGAGACGAGCTTCGTGGACGGCATTTTTTTCCTTGGTCGGATCGACGATGACCAGGCATTCCGGCAGGCGATTCATTTCGCGCATGCCGTTCAGGTTACGGTAGATCTTGTTGTACTCACGATTCAGCGTCGACTGCATCTTCTTGGAGTAATTCTTGATTTCACCGTTTTCGCGGAGGGCCTCCAGCTCTTCCAGTCGCTTCAGCCGCGTTCGAATCGTGCGGAAATTCGTCAGCGTACCCCCGAGCCAGCGTTCGGTGCAGTACGGCATCTTGCAGTCCTGCGCCAGTTCTTCGATGGCAGCACCAGCTTGACGCTTTGTACCAACGAACAGGATCAGACCACCCTGAGCGGCGACTTTGAGCAGATATTTCTTGGCTCGGATCAGTCCGCGGATGGTTTCCTTGATGTCGATGATGTGAATCTGGTTGCGACGACCGTAGATATACGGTCGCATTTTCGGGTTCCAGCGACTGGATCGGTGTCCGTAATGAACACCTGCTTCCAGAATCTCTTTTACCACAATCTCAGCCATTGCCGATCTCCTGTGATCTGCGGCGGCATGCCGCAGCGAGCAACCCGGCTGGGCACTCGCACAGAACAATTGTGTGAATATCAAAGCACGAAGTCGTGATTCGACACGCAGCACGTCACCATGAATCCGGAGGTGACAGAATCCGGCGAAACCCCCAAGGGTCCCGGGAATTTGAAGCGGGAAGGATATCGATGTTTGACTGCAGCGTCAAACAGCCTTTCTGAGTGAGAAATATCCCACTTCGGTTGAATCGTCGGGGTTTCTGAGCATTTTACGGACAATCTTGCCAGGAATCTCCCGAACGCGACGAATTGCCTCGGTTCAGAGCTTCGATTTTGCAATTGTTCGTTATGAGCTTGACCAGTTGCTGTCATGTGGATGAGAATCCTGCGGGCGATTGATGGCTCTCTGTTTTCTGTTTCAACGGTTTCTCTCAACAGTGAAAGACTTTTCGATGTTTCTGGCTCGATTCAAAAAAACGCTGCTGGCATCTGCCGTGATGCTGGGTGGCCTGTGTGGCGTTGTGACAGCGCAAACGGCTGACACAAAGGTCCTGAGTAATCAGATTCTTCCAAAGGATACGTACTTCTATCTGTCCATACCCAGCGTGGAAGGATTCAAGGCATCGTTTGAGAAATCGTCCGGCGGTCGGTTGTTTGCTGACCCAGCGCTTGAAGAATTCAAGGCCGAAGTCAGGAACGCGTTCAGCAGCGAAATGCAGGATGGCCTGTCAAAAGTGCATGACGCATTGGGTCTGACTGTGGAGGAGTTGATCGCGATCCCGACCGGCGAAGTCACACTTGCGGTTTCCAAAGCCTCGTCGAACAAAATGGGCCTCATCCTGTTCATGGACTACGGTTCGCGCGAATCCGAAGTTCAAGGCCTGCTGGAAAAAGCCAGCGCCGCACTGAACAACGTCGATGAACTGGAAGCTGCCAACATTGAACATGACGGTATCGAATTGACGATGTACACCGTGACCGGCGACGTCGCAAAGCAGACTCCGCTGGCCAAAGAATTTGGCTGGTTTCTGAAGGACGAGCGACTCGTCGTTTCAAACAGCAGTGCGCTGTTGAAGCTGACGCTCGACAACTGGGCAGGCGGTTCCGAAAAAACTCTGAAGAATAACAGTGTCTATGCTTACATCATGGAGAAGTGCGAAACAACTCCCGGTGCTGGTCTGATGACGACATACGTTGATCCCATCGGGATGTTTACGGCGCTGGTGCAGACTGGTTCACTCGGTCCAAACGGAGCTGCTGCAGGAATGGCGATCGGGTTCTTTCCGACACTTGGCATCAACCAGCTCAAAGGCATCGGTTCATCGGGAGAAATGGGCGGCGATCAATTTGAAGGTGTGTCACGCTCGTTTCTGTATTGCGAGCAGCCTCTTCAGGCAGCCATGCAGGTGTTTCAGCTGGACACGGTGGACCCCGTCCCGCCATCCTGGGTCAAAGAAGACGCCAGTGTCTGGATGGCGACAAAGTGGAAAGCCGGGGAAGCTTATGCGGCTGTCGAAACACTGTTCGACATGTTCCAGGGTGCCGGTGCGTTTGAAAGTCAGATCGATGCAATTTCAAATCAAGGACCCCAGGTTCACATTAAGAAGGACGTAATCGATCAACTTGACGGAAGAATGCAGGTGGTCATGTCTCCCGGCGACCGGACGTCAAAAGCGGCTTCAGATGACATGCTGTTGGCCATCGGTGTCAAGGACGACCAGACATTCGCTGATCTGCTCAATAAGCTGACATCAGAGCCAGCTTTTCCAGGTGAGACACGCGAAGTGAATGGTGCGACGGTGTACGAGATTGAACCTGGAAATGGCCAGAAGATTTCGTTCACAGTCGCCAACAGCCAGCTGCTGATCGCGGTCGGTGGAAACCAGCTGGAGCAAGCCTTGAGGGACGACAACGACGTGCGTCCGCTGGCTGAGTCGGACGACTTTAAGGCCGTCTCAGAACACTTTCCGGATGGCGCATTGGCAGTGACGTTTTCTCGTCCCGCCGAACAGTACCGGCGGCTGTATGACATGCTGCGTGACGGCGAAGCGGCTGAGAATTTCCCCGGGATGGAAGACATGTTTTCAAAAATTGACTTCAGCAAACTGCCAGAGTTTGAAGTCATCGAAAAATACATGTCACCTACGGGCGGCTACTGGGTCGGTGACGAAAACGGCGTATTGATGGAACAGTTTTCTCTGAAGGCTGAATAACACCGTCACGTCGCTGGCATCAGTGTGTTGCCGCGACGGAAGATTTCAAAGCAAAGGGCTGATCTTTCTTCGAAAGATCAGCCTTTTTTTGTGATGCGATAGCGCGGGCGAAATTGACTCTTTGGTGAACACGGGATCATAACCCGAAGCGTCAGCGAGGGATTGGGATTTCCAGCCCCTCGCTGACGCATCGG
>JANOUN010000765.1:0-6197 GCA_031416875.1 Planctomycetota bacterium
ATTTGCTTGATTGCGGCCTCCGCTTTTCGTGCCTCAGCTTCCTTCCGTGCTTCCGCAGTCAATGCATTCTGACGGTAAGTCTCCTCCGTCTCCCCTTCCTTCTTCTCCAGCAGCGACCTTTCCAGCACCTGATTTTTCAGCTCCATCTCGGCTACCAGCTGTGCCTTAAGGGACTGGGCCATCTTAATCGTGGCGTACTGCACAGGGTTCAGCGTTCCCTGGCCGGGAATTTGATCGTTGAAGTAGGAAATCGTGTTGGGGAAGTGGTAGGTACGCGCGGCATTGAAGTAGATCTCTGAGGCATTCTTGTTGTCGATTCGCATGGCCGTGCGAAAGCGATTCTGCAAAGACTTTCCATGAGATGTGACGTGTGTGAGCGCCTGCACGTACTCCGTTTCACGCTGCGGCAGTTCTCCAGCGAGCAGTTCCTGGAATCGCATCACAATCCGCTGGCGAACCGGGTGGTCGGCGTGAGCCATCACAAACAGCGCACCTGCCAGACTGACCGTATCCATCGAATGCAGAGAAAGCATCTTGTTCTCGGAGTTCAGCAGTTCCGAATCCATCTCCTCAAGTTCGCTGATAAAGTCGCTCCCAAAGAAAGCGTATAAATAGCGTCGGTCGCGCTGTTCGCCGGTGGTCTGCACTGGACCGTTAAGCGTGGCGATTCCCGTGGTGAGGTCCGGCGGACATCCGTTCGGCAGATACCCGTCATCGGCTGCGAGTGCCACCTCAGCCGCGACCTCATGGACGGCCCTTCGCAGCAACTGGCCAGACGTGCTGACAAGGAATCTTGAGTGTGCGATTTCCTGATTGATACGCTCATACACAAAATCCATTCGATCACCATGTTCGCCGTTCACCTGAACCGTATGAATCCCGACCTTGACCTGTCCGACCGGGCTATCCAGCTGATGGACCATCCGGCAGATTTTGTTGACGCCCTTGATCGGTCCTCGCAACTGCAGGCGGCTTGTGCCGACGACGGAGATCGTGACCTGAGTGACGGGGTCGATCGATTCCACGATCCCTCTGGCGTAACTGTTGCGATCGGCAAGACCGGCGGCAACTTCACGACGGAATTCTTCCTGAGCAGCGCGGAGCTCTGAGGCTTCGGCTTGAACGACATCGTTGCGATCATCGATTTCCTTAACCTGCGTATCCTGGAGTTGCTTTGGAAGCTGGTCAGATTTCAGTTTGTCCTGGAGGACCTTGAGCTGGTCGTCCGCCCGCTTTTCCTGGTCCGCATTCAACGTATTGCGAGCCTGAATTGTGCGTTGTGCGGAAAGGCGATTTTGCACCTGATTTCTATCGTCCTGAATCTGCTCCAATTCTCGCTGTGCTGTATCAAAATCCATCTCCGCCTTTTGGAGCTCCTCTTGTGCAGCCTTTTTCGCTGCTGTCCCTGTCGCTTGCCGGTCTTCAGTCTGAGCCAGAATCAATGCGCGATTTGCTGTAGCGAGTTTTTCTTCCGCAGCTTCGATTTTGGGTTGGAATGTCTCAAGGCTCGCCTCAGACTTTACAATTTCACCGGAAATGTTCTCCGGTGTAACACCGAATTGCTGCGAGGCAGTCTTGAGCTGCTCTGCCTCCAGTTTAAGACTGTCTACCGCCTGATACGTCTGTTCTAGCTTCTCTTGTGTCTGTTGGATCTCATTTTCAATCTCACGCGTTCGCTGGGCCGATTCAACGGCCAGCGTTTCCTTGAATCGGCGTTCATCAATCTTGTCGGCTGCTTTGGCTCGGGCCTGCTGAGCAAACCGCTGTGCCTCGTCGTAACCTGATTGATTGAGGTCTTTGATATTCCGATTGATATACTCAGCGACCATCCGTGCGTCGCGGAAGTAGTAGAGCTGTACGACTCTTGTATCCACCCGGTCACCTGGATCGAATTCGCTTTTGGCCCCTTCAGGTCTCAGGAACCGAGGGTACTCGACTTGGTCGCCGTGCTCAGATCCACCTGATACGACGAATCGAAACTGTGTGCCTTGTGTCGGCAACCCAAACTGATTGCTTGCGGCCGACATGTCGTTCTGCACAAGGTCCTTTATGTCATGCACCACGAGGTAATGAACGCCAGGACTGAGATGCGGCAGGTTCAGCAAGACCTGTGTGTTGTCTGAAAAACGTTCTAGATCATTGTGCGGCAGGACACGCGAAAAAGTGGGATTGTTGTTGTTCTGGTCTCGGTGCTCCTGGTAGATCGTAAAGTCACTGGAACTTACCGACTCGGGATCGAGGTCATTCTCTGCAAAAGGAATCGTGAGCGTGGCGCTCCCGCCCGGGAATCTGTCGACGACCGGATTCAATGGCGTTGGGCCCTTAGTATCAATATGGATGCGAGTTGTTGCAGTGACTAGGGGTTCCACCGGAGGCAATGGCGAGGACGCGGAATTGCCGCCATGCGGAACAGTTGCGGAAACAAGTTGAATTCCTGATCCGGCGTTAGACCCGGAATACACCGTTGTGATCGACTTGGATGACGCTTTCCATCGAGATCTGGCGTTAGGCACAAATGTTGCTTCACCATCTTCTGCTCCATCGGCAGGCGCTGGTGCTGCAGTGTTGGGAGCTCGTGCTGCAGTGGAGCCAGACTTGACTAACGTGGCCGTTAGTTCAATATCCCGATTGTTGTTGGTTGCCGGGATATTTGCAGAAACGTTCCCAAAAGCAGCAGGTCCCGTAGATACATTCGGCTTAAGTGCGAAGCTCAGCTTGAACTGGTCGAATTCTTGTCTTGTTGAAGTTACCGTTACGCTGACAGGCGTAGGGTCCGCTGTCCCTTTCACTCGCTGAGCACCGTTGTGTTCTTTCGCTCCCGCGATTTCGATCAAGATCTCCTGAGCCACCGATATCGTGAAGGGACATTGAATGAGGCTCAATCCAACAGCGGTTTGCAGTAGAAACTTCAACATCAAAGTGGCCTTCCGTGGCAACATGCTTTGCTTAATGTTCCGTTGACATTGACTCTTTCAACAGCGTTCAGCGATTGGTTCGAATCGTCCTGGTTTCATTCCGCAGCTGTTCAATTCCTGACTGGCGCACTTCCTCAAGTGCACCTCGCTCTTCTGCCTGCTGCCCCGCACTCTTCAGAGCGGCGACTCCGGGCAGAACGCGTGTGACAGCTCGAGTTCGTTCAACGATGATCGCTGCGGTCGTGCCGGCGATACCAATGGTGCCTTTGGTAATGTTTGTGTAATCGTTTTTGAGTTCGCCCAGTTCTGTGACGAGCCTTGATTTCTGCTTGTGCTCTTCAATGCTGGCGGAGACCTGAGTCACATGATCCTGAACTTCACGTCCAATGCCGCGACCGCTGATGTACTTGACGACCGCCTTATGCCGACACAGCGGCGGAAATTCAAGCACTACGCGACGATCCGGATATACGTATGTGATCGAGTGAGCGCTGTAGGCCACCACCGGAGCACCGGCGGGCAGGACCGCTTCGATGTAGAGCTTATCACCCGATTTCGGATGATTGGCGACGATGATGGTCGGGCCGCCGTTCAGAATTTGTGCCTGATACTCTTTGTCGCCGCAGTAGTAGTAGGGATGCACATGCAGCGTCGGAGGAATTTCCACGCGGCCGCCTTCAACAATCGGCACAGGAAGTCCGTTTTCCTGAACGGCTGGATCAATCACAACCAGTTCATTGAACCCCGGTTCGCGGGGCTCCTGGCCGTAGACTCCAGCGGTTGCGAAGACACACGCCGCTGAGAACAGCCACTGAAGGCGTTTTCTCATTGCAAACTCCGATCGGGCCCCGCCGGTTCTTCCAACCCCAGAAAACCGGAACGATCGACCTGATCGGAATTATCGGTTCGGATGGTACTCAAGGAATACCCGAACTCTTTCAACATCGCCAAATGCCCCTGGGTAGTAGGGAGCATACGGAACACAGATCTGGACGGTCTCCGGTTCATTCTTCCGGACCCACCAGATGCATTCCTTCGCGGCCAGCACGGTGGAGTTCTGTGCGGTTGTCCCAGTCGCGGTCAATGGTTCGACTCGGATCACAGCCTTGCCGCCAAGCAGTTGCCCAGCGTCGCCTCCCGTGTGATTCAGGACACCGGTCACGATGATTTTGCCGGAAATGTCGGTCTTCGCCCCAAGACTCGTGAACACCAATGGCCCGGCTGTCAAATCGTTGAATACAAAGGCACGTCCCTGTTCAGACACTTGAACAATCTCTGCACCGTTGACATCTGTTCCCACAACTCTCGGTGCGAGGAACAGGATGGCAGGTTCTGAAACAACGGCAGAAACCGCCGCATTTCGGTTTGGCTGATAATCATAGTTCGGGATATGGCACCGACTTCGTTCCACGCGCTTCTGAAGGAACAGATCGCCTGCGATAACATGGGGAGCAGCCAAAGTCCCGCAGAGGGGAAGGGCAAGGAAAAACAGGCGAACGATTTTCATGCAGACGACTCCTGATGAGGGACTTCATTCCCATCGTCAAAAGTCTTCTGCCGCCTGAAACGATCCGGTCCAGACCACAATCTGTTCCGCTTGATCGAAGGCAATATGACGGCTCTGTGCTTTGGGTTGATTGGCCGAATCACTGCAATAGCTGCGGCAGTCATTGCCGGTTCATTTTGCTCCTCAAACTCGAAGGCATTCTGGTTTCTTCTGAATCTAAACCACGTTCAGTCTGAAAAGCGGGTTTCGCAGGATGGGATTGGCGAGCGCAAAAGTCGGGTTCACGAGGGTGATTGATTTATCCGGGTTTTGTTCCGGCAGGATGGTGATACAATCCAGAGCAGGGGGGCACAATCAGGACGGGACACCATGTGTTCCGTGCCAAAGGCACACCATGTGACAGCCCAGGGCAACGCCCTGGGAAATTGCGAAACGAATGTCCCAAGCCCCCAACGGGGCGAAAGGATCGTGTTCCATTCTTACGCCCTTTCAGGGCTTTCCTGCTTGAGATTGCCTGTTTCCTGGGGCGATGCCCCAGGCTTTCACATTGTGCCGCGTTGCGGCAAAACCCTTCAGACACGCCAGCCGTGGTGACGGAACAAAAACCCTGACTTTACCGGATTCTATGTGCCGGATGTTTGAACCACGAATCGACACGAATGAACACGAATGTCAGGCATTCCATTCGTGTCGATTTGTGTTCATTCGTGGTTCCAGGTCCGGAAACCTCGCTTCAATTGGCGGACACCTATCAGCCGCTTGTCCCAGAATACGTCCAAAAAAATCCAGTTCTCATTCTGAACCTGGTTTAAACCACGGCAGAATAGAAACAGGTGTTTGGACGTTTGTAGATCCCTCGAGCAGATGCCAATGTCGGCCATTATGTGAGGAAAATTAAAAGACACATTACCGGCGCCGTGCCCGCGTGCGGCGAGTGGTGGCTGGTTTGGTTTCTTTTGTGTCCGATGCCGGGACGGAGTCCGGGGCAGAGTCCGGGGCGCGGTCCCCGGCATGAGGAAAGGTGAGTTCCAGTCCGAACGATATTAAGGTACCAACGTCCGCTCGAGCGGCATCCTGAATCTGCAGCGTCCAGGTTCCGTTGCACGGTTTCCCAACGAAACTTGCCAGCTTTGGCGTGTTGACCGCATCAAAGGTCTTGCGGAGATTCTTCTGATTGCCACCGGCGCGTTTGGCAAGGACCACGTTGGCAACGCCGGTGTTTGCAGGGGGGATCAGAGTGAGCACCAGATCGCCGATGAACGTGTGTCGAATGTCGACGCTCACCGTGAACGCTGTGACCGGTGTTTTTTCCGCCACATCAAGGGCGTAGCTGACCGTCTGCAGGTCGGGGATTGGCCCGTCAAAGTTGCGACTGACGATGATGCTGCTGCGGGGAGCAGGCTGGGCAAGTTCGACCGCTCGGCGAGCGTTCAGTCGGCCAAAGCCGTAGTGGTCACTGTGGCCGCTGGCGTTGTAGTTGCCGCCCTGCGGGTCAATCCTGTCGCAGCTCTGTTTGAGGATGTCCTTGACTTCGTGCCATTTCAGGTTCGGATTGACGGACAGGACCAGCCCCGCCACACCGGCCGCCCCGGGACAGGAACTCGACGTGCCGCCGAAGCTGTTTGTGAAGTTTCCTGCCGCATCGCCCTGGCCGATGTTTCCGGCGTTATAGCCCTTGAGCCCCGAACGGTCTGTCGTCCAGATGCCGGGAGTCAAAGCCTCCGGATGGCCGAATTCTGCGAATCCAAAGTCGCTGCTTGGAAATGCACACCAGA
>JANOUN010000766.1:0-7626 GCA_031416875.1 Planctomycetota bacterium
TTCAGTCTGACGATGGCCCATGCTTGTGAAAGTCAATCTTGTTACAAGTAACAATCGACTGGAGAGCCGGATGCGGGAGATCCGCCAGTCCGGTTCGGTGGGAGGGGAGCCGCAGATCAACGCGGCTTCCCTACCTCAATCCATCAGATGCCGCTCTGCGGCAAACGCAACGGAAAACGCAGCTGGGTAGATAGACGCCACAGCGATGCTGGTCGAATGCCCTCCTCGCGGAGCGAGGCCCGACGGTAGCCGGGGGTTTCAACCCCCGGATCACTTGATCTCCGCCACGCGGCGTGGCACCGCTCCCAATTTTTGAACAATATTCTCCAAGCCGAACTCGTTGTAATTCACGCCTTTTCATTCGCCCAGCCCCTCGAAGTTCATCTGAATCCACTTCACCAGTTCAACGGCCCCCTGATTCAAATCGGCCTGCGATTCGTCGCGGAGCGACCGCCTGATGGTAGCCGTGGGTTTCAACCCACGGACACCGGGAATCACACCGCGTTGCGTCGCGGAGCGACGCCTGATGATTGGATTCGCACATGACCACGGTTCAATCGTCGCTCCGCGACGAACACATGATGCTGGTTCGCAATCCGTGGGTTGAAACCCACGGCTAGTGCGCCTGTGAAGGCGCACTAGCCGCCGCGGTAAGCAGCACGGCAGAGCAGAGCAGAGCCGCCCCAGAAACACCGCGAACAGCGCGGGAGGCACTTTCGTCGCCGAGATTCACTGGATCCACACACACGTGACTAAATGCAGCCAATTGACCTGGCGATCCGCACCAATGTTGAAGAATTCGTTGTCCGCTGCCAAATCGACACTGTCAGACTGAGCCTTTTCCCTTTGCGCCGCCACACATTTCGGGTCAATCCTCAAAACCACAAGCCCGCCACAAATCTCACCCAGTGCAGTCCAGAACTCAGGTCTTGCAGAAAAATTCTTCAGGCGCTCTGAAATTCCCTGGAGCACGGATACCAGTTCAAAGAGCCGCCCGCGACAGCTGGATTCAATTGAAACTCACTCCAGTGTGCCCCGACACAATGCTGCGCGCACGGTGCGTTTATGAAAAAACGTCAGACTCCAGCGAGGTTTCACCTCGGTCCAACGCTGCGATTCCTGTAGCTTGGACATTCATGTCCGAGGTATTGGCCATGCCCCTTGGCAATGTCAAACGGCGGTCAAGGGACTATGACCCTTCGCTTCGACAGTGTTTTATGGCCGTGCGACGGACATGAATGTCCATCCTACATACGATCATTCTGCCAGCGCACAAAAAACTTGACTCATCGGCAACATCAACTTTCCAGTCCTTACAGCGTCTCAGACGCTGCACCTTCTTTGTCCTGCGGCGCACTCTTCAGGAATTCCTCCAGTTCCGCGCTGATCTGTTGCATACGGGCCGCGTCCGGCACACCGCTCGGACTGCTGACAGCGGCATAGGCTTCCAGCCGATCGATGGTAAACGCGAGGAGTGCCATCAGTCGCGGAAGATCGCGTTCAACAGCCTGAGTCAACTGCGCGGCTCGCCCGCGATATTCTTCGGCCTCATGCGTTGCTTCGCCGAACCAGCGTTTGACGTTGGGAATCTGTTTCTGAGCGAACTCCACGTCGTTCTGAGACTTTTCCAGATCCTTGACCTCTTCGATACACGACGGGCGGAAGTCACCCATCCTCCTCATCCGGCACTGATGCAGTCGGACTCGCGCCTCGGCAACTTCCCGCATACAGTTTTCGACCTCATGCTTCCAGAAGCCCGGTCGATCGCGTTCCAGCCAGAACAGAATCTGTCGCAGCTGCGCATCCATCATCGTGAGACACAGGCGTGCTTCCTCCTGAAATTTCGCCACCGCCGCTGCAAACAGACGAATGGCATCGACAGAATTGACGTTGGCGGAATTGGACATGGACTTACCTGGCTTCGAGTGACATCCGACACAGAACAGTCAGGGCAGGACGGCAATCTCATTCCGTGATTTGGGTGAGCTCGACACGGGCTCGTGATTTCGGATCAATTCGCTGCCCCTGCCCCTGCTTCAGCTCCGGCCCCTGCGAGCCCGCCGACCGCCATGGAAACAAGAAACACGAGAGTACCCATCAAGTTGATGAAAAACGGATACTGATTGACGTCCCACCGTGAGAACAAGAAGTACAACGCATATGGGCCACACATCAAATACAGAAATCCGGTCACAGGGCTGTCTTCAAATGCATTTCCCAGGATCTTGAGTCCTCCCCAAAGCATGAGCAGGAATCCGATCACTCCGCCGATCCCGGCGCCTGCTAATGCTGCCGGAGGAAATGCCAGTCCGATCGCGCCGAACAGGAGCGCCGAACCCAGCCCGATCGCCGCCATGATCAGCGGGATCTTGTAACTGGGTGCCGTGTAGCTGTTTTGATTTCCGCCTTCGCGCTGTCCCGTGCGCGGGTTGTATTCGCCGCGATTCTGGCTGCGTTTCGGCGGAATGCCAAACGCTTCGTAGTGCTGCTCTTCAATCGCAGGCGATGAATAACTGGAAAGAGGCTGTGACCAGATGTCGTCCGCAGCGGGTTCCTTACGCCGACGCTGCGGTGCTGATTTGCCTTTTTCTGGTGGCCGTTCGCCCTCGCCTTCGTTCGCTCGTCGTGCTTTTCTGGGCGGGGAATCGGGTGGATCGCTGCGAGGCGAATTCGACGGCGACCCGCTGCGTGGCTGCGATGTTCCTGACGGGGATGTCTGTGGCTTTGACTTTCCTGGCGGTGATGGCGGAGATTGCGATGGCGCAGCACCGGGGATCAAAATTGCTCCACCGCACTTCGGACAGCGTGCCTTCCTGCCGGCATTCTCCGCTCCGACAGCGATGGTTGCCTGGCAGGCCGGACATGTTGCGTGAATCTTCATGAAAGCCCTGTTGGAAGATGATTCCGAAGTATTCCAATCACTCGATATACTTTGATGCAGAAGGGCCTCCCGTGCAACCGGGGATTATCGTAATTTGTGGCTCACGCAGGTTTTGTCGGGGGTTCTGAGCTTGCCGAGTCTGCAATCTCGTTTAACCGCGTGCCCATCGGGCCGCGCTTGTTCTTTTTGAAATTTCGTATTTGAGATTTGAGATTTGAGATTTGAAACACGAAGCGCGGGGCGATGCCCACGCGGTTAAACGACGGACTCTCGTTCGTCAGCAACACTATTTTCAATCCCGGCGACCTGGTATGCTGTATGCGAAAATATAAGTATTTCCGCCGCTTGCGACGTGCCCGTGCCTGATTTCCTGAAGTCGAAATGGAAAGATTCAATCACCACGAAAAAACTCAGATTGGGGATAGTCAGTCAGTCCCGGACGCGGAAACCATTCACGTCGATCTCCACGCGAGATTGTCCGTGCCAACGGAGATCGGACGTTATCGCATTCTGCGCGTGCTGGGTCAGGGTGGCTTCGGAACAGTGCTGCTGGCGGAAGATCAGCAACTGAACCGACAGGTCGCGATCAAGCTGCCGCACGGGGATATCCTGTCCAGCGATGCAACGCCGTATCTGGAAGAAGCTCGAATGGTCGCCCACCTGGACCACGAGCACATCGTACCCGTCTACGACGTGGGCAGCACAGAAACGCATCCATTTTATATTGTTTCAAAGTACATCAACGGGCAGACGCTGGCAACTCAGATGCGGGCGACGCGACTGCTGCCGGACGACGCCTGCCAGCTGGTGGCCTCGATGGCCGAATCGCTGCACTATGCGCATCAGCGGGGACTGGTGCATCGCGATGTGAAGCCCGGAAACATCCTCATCGGTTCGGACAACAAACCGTACCTTGTAGATTTTGGTCTTGCCCTGCGCGACGACAAATTCGGCACAGGGCCGGTCTGTGCCGGGACGCCGGCCTACATGAGTCCCGAACAGGCGCGCGGCGAAGGGCATCGCGTGGATGGACGCAGCGATGTCTTCAGTCTGGGTGTCGTGTTCTATGAACTGCTGACAGGCCAGAAACCGTTTCGGGGAGCCAATCATACGGAGATTCTGCTACAGGTTCAGAGTCACGAACCCAGGCCGCTGCGACAGTTTGATGATCGCATTCCGCGTGAACTGGAACGCATCTGTTGCCGCGCGATGGAAAAACAGGCGTCGGAGCGGTATCCGACCGCGCTCGATTTTGCAGACGATTTACGGCACTTTCTGAGTCAGCAGCAGAACTCGCAGACCTCAAAGCAGAAAAGCAGTTCTCGGCCTGATTCCCGGAATCTGCTGTCCGCAGACAATGAAGTGACCGTCGATTCCATCACCGTCGATACCGACGAATTGCCATCTTTCGTGTCCCGGTCGTCCGAACATCAACTGCACATCGTGCCGAAAGGATTGCGCTCGTTTGATTCTCACGATGCTGATTTTTTTCTGAATCTGTTACCTGGACCGCGCGACCGCAGTGGTCTTCCCGACAATATTCGGTTCTGGAAGACACGGATTGAAGAATCCGATCCGAAGAACACATTTCAGGTGGGATTGATTTATGGTCCGTCCGGTTGCGGCAAATCATCGCTTGTCAAAGCGGGGCTGCTGCCACGTCTGATCCATCAGATTGATACGGTGTATGTCGAATCATCGCAGACCGAAACCGAGTCCCGAATTCTGCAGGGACTGAGAAAACGCTGTCCGACACTGCCCGAAAGTCTGACGCTGAAAGAAGCGCTGACGGCCATTCGGCGAGGCCAGTACCTGCCAGCCAGTCAGAAGCTGTTGATCGTGCTGGATCAGTTTGAACAGTGGCTGCATACGCCGCGGGATCTGGCGGAGTCTGAACTGGTCCAGGCATTGCGGCAATGTGATGGCGGGCGAATTCAGTGTCTGTTGCTGGTGAGAGACGACTTCTGGATGTCGGTCTCGCGCTTTATGAAGGCGCTGGAGATCCGGCTTCAGGAAGGACAGAATTCCGCAGCGGTTGATCTGTTCGACATGGACCATGCGGCCAAGGTGCTCAGAGCGTTTGGCGTGGCATTCGGACGCCTGCCTCAGCACCAAAGTGAAATGACGGCAGAGCAGACGCTCTTTGTGAAAACAGCAATCGAAGGATTGGCGAATGCAGGGCGCATCATCTGCGTCAGGCTTGCCGTGTTCGCCGAAATGATGAAAAGCCGCCCATGGACTCCCACAACACTGCGCGAAGTCGGAGGGGCCCAGGGATTGGGTGTGAACTTCCTCGAAGAGACTTTCAACGGGCCGTCGGCACCGCCGGAACGCAGGTATCACCAGGCGGCTGCCAGAGCCGTGTTACAGGCACTTTTGCCGGATGCTCTGTCTGACATCAAAGGCTACATGCGGTCAGAAAAAGAACTGATGCAGGCGTGTGGTTATGGCGATCGAGAGGGCGATTTTGAGGAACTTATCAGCATCCTGGATGGGTCGCTGCGGCTGATTTCGCCCACGGATATGTCTCAGGAAACCGTCCAGCCAGGCAGTACGTCGCCTCCCGGAACGAAGTATTACCAGTTGGCACACGACTATCTGGTGGCCTCTTTGCGCAGCTGGTTGACGCGAAAGCAACAGGAGACCAGGCGCGGGCGGGCGGAGCTGCTGCTGGCACAGCGTTCGGAAATGTGGAACGCTCGGCATGAGGTGAAACAACTGCCTTCACTTCCGGAATGGCTCCGGATCCTGTTCTGGACGCGACGCCTGAACCGCAGTGACCTCGAACAGCGGATGGTGCGGGCCGCGACAAAGCAACACAGTCGCAATCTGGGAATCGCCGGGTTGCTGGCCATCGCTGTTGTGTGTGCGACGGTGTTTGCCCGGAGTGTTCGCGAGCATCAGCACCAGTACGATCTTGCAAATGCATGGGTCGATGCGTTGCGCGCTGCGGATGTCAGCGAAGTTCCCGCGATCCTGCGCGAATTTGATAAATTCCAGGCAGATGCCAGTCCAATCCTGCGACAGCATCTGCAGGATGAGAATGCAGAACCTCGTACCAGACTGAATGCCAGTCTGGCATTACTCCGGAACGATCCGTCTCAGGAAGCGTACCTTCTGAATCGTGCACTGCAGGCAGCTCCCGACGAACTGCACCTGATCAGTGACACGTTCGCCTCGGCAGAAATCAATCCGTCGCCAGCGCTGTGGAAGGCGGTGGATGCACCGAACGTCACTCAAAATGAAAGA
This sequence comes from Planctomycetota bacterium, assembly GCA_031416875.1. Classification (GTDB taxonomy): domain Bacteria; phylum Planctomycetota; class Planctomycetia; order Planctomycetales; family Planctomycetaceae; genus SXXK01. The sequence goes on from JANOUN010000766.1 coordinate 6,131, forward strand.
TTCTGCGGACTGTGCCTGCTGGCTCAGGCAGATCCCGCGAATTCACGCTGGCAGCAACTTGCCCCATTCCTGGCGGAACAACTTGTGACCCAGACATCACTTTCGTTCGCGTTGAAATGGTCGGATTCACTGCGGCCGGTTCAATCGTGGTTAATCGCGCCGCTGGCAGCAGTGTTTCGAAATGCCGATTCGACGGATACGCAGCGGACGGTGGCCGTGAGTATCCTCGCCGACTACGGAAAGGACGATTTCGGACTGTTGACGTCGCTCCTCGTCGATGCGAAGCCGCAGCAGTTCGCGATCCTGATTCCCGCGTTGAAACAGAACCGCGAGACGTCCGGAGATTTTCTGCGTCAACATCTCGCCAAAATGCCCGCAGTGACATGGAAAGCCATGACGTCGAAGGAATTCCCTGCACCGAGTCTGAACGTGATTTCCGCGCTGGAATCAGCGGATGGGCTGCTGTCGGAACACAATGCCTTTTGCCAGAAACTTCCATTCGCGGAGTTTTCCGCGATCGCCGAATCACTCGGTCTCAGCGGATATCGTCCGATTTGTTTCCGCCCCTTCGCGAGCGAAGGCGCGTTGTATGTGGCCGCCGTCTGGAACCGAGATGGTCTGGAATGGCGAATTGCCGACGGGGCGACAGCGGAAGCAATTCGCTCGGAAAATGATCAGTTACGAATGGCCGGCATGTGGCCCGTGGATGTGGCGCACTACACAATATCGGCAACAGACGGAAAAACAATCGACCAATTTGCCGCGTTGTGGTCCGCCAGATGGCTCGATGTCTATGACGCCAGGATGTACATCGGTGTGCCGGAAGAGGAACACCCGACGGCGTGGGGACCTCTCGTTGCCAACAGTTTTTCCAATCATACAAATCTGAAAGTCCGCGACGTCAACGGGACGGATCTCTACAGTTCCGTACGCTGGAAGCTGTGGCAGGAACCGCGAGTTCACGACGCATGGAATGATTCCGAGTCTGAATATGATCGCAACGTCGCGCAGGGATGGACACAGTCGGATGTGCGGATGAACATTCATTCTGATGACGGCTCTCCGCAATATTCCGCCACATGGTGGGACGGGAGTGCATATGAAACGCAGGAACTCCATGGCCTGAGCCTCAGCAGCCATCTGACGCGATGTCGGGAGCTGTCTTCGCAGGGATTCCGGCCGTGGTCAATCTCAGTGGAGATTGCGAATGCGGGCACGGTGGCCGCATCGGTGTGGGCTCGACCGATCGATGAAGACGCGATGGATCAACTGGCCATCCAAAAAGCAAATTCTGCGATCGGACTCCTGCATCTGGGCCGGGAAGATGAACTTTGGACGCTCCTGCGAAACTCAACCGATCCACGACTGCGAGCAATTCTGATTGACAGCCTCGCTCAGTACGATTGTCCCATCGACGCTCTGCTGAATCGTCTGAATTCTGAATCCGATGTGGCCGTGCGCAGAGCCTTGTTGCTGAGTCTGACGAGTTTCGAAGC
>JANOUN010000767.1:0-4089 GCA_031416875.1 Planctomycetota bacterium
CCACTTTTCGCACAATGGACAGCTACGACGCCACCAGCCAGGGTCGGTCCTTCAGATCTTTCAGATGTCCGTACCATGCAAACGTCATGAAAATGTTGCTGAGGATCAGCAGTCCGATCGTGGCCCAGACACGAGCCATGAATTTCTCCGTTGAGTGGCGAGCCTCTTTCGTCGCATGCGTTGCCGTAGCTGAATTCGTAAGAATTCAGGGGACGTCTGAATTCTCACGAATTCGGCTACGGGAAATTCAGTCAGTCATTTGAGTTGCCCGAACCCTTTGGCAGGTGACGTTCAAGGAAAGCTGCCGACCATGCGGCATAGCGGTTGTCTTCGATGGCCTTGCGAATCGCACGCATCAGATCCTGATAGAAGTGCAGATTGTGGAGCGTTGCCAGAGTACCATACAGGGGTTCATCCGCAAACAGCAGGTGCCGCAGGTAGGCTCGACTGAATCCGCCGGCACAGCTGGGACACTCACAGGACGTATCGATCGGATAGCGGTCTTTGCGAAACTTCTTGTCCTGGAGTCGCATCTTTCCGTCCCACGTAAAGACAGTTCCCTCTCGGGCGTAACGCGTGGGTATAATACAGTCAAAAATATCCATACCGCATTCGACCGCGGCGACAAGATCTTCCGGCAAACCAACTCCCATCAGATAACGAACCTGACTGGACGGCATCAGCGGTGCCGTATGTCGCACGATCCGCACCATCGCGTCATGGCCTTCGCCAACCGAGACACCGCCGATCGCATAACCAGGCAGATTCAGTGACGTGACCTGTCGCACGGCCTTTGATCGCAGTTCCAGTTCCATTCCGCCCTGGATAATGCCGAACAAATGCTGATGTTCCTGCAGCGGCGCGGCAGCACAGCGCTTCAGCCAGCGGTATGTGCGATCAAGAGATTCGGACATGTATTTCGGCGGCATGCGATGATCGACGCATTCATCAAATGCCATCACGATGTCCGCACCCAGTCGTCGCTGAATATCCATCGCGCTTTCGGGAGACAGCGTCATCGGAGTTGTGTCGCCGTCCTTCTTCCCGGATCGAAACTGAAAGCTGACGCCTGCTTCAGTGATCTGGCGATCCGGGAGGCTGAAAACCTGAAACCCGCCGGAATCGGTGAGGATCGTTTGATTCCATCTCATCATGGAATGCAGCCCGCCAAGGCGTTCGACAACCTGCGTGCGATCCAGAATTCCCAGGTGATACGTGTTGGCCAGCACAACCTGAGCGCCCGTGGCTGCCACCTGATCGGGCATCACGCACTTGACCGTCGCCTGCGTTCCCACCGGCATGAACGACGGCGTTTCCACAACACCATGCGCAGTCACAAACCTTCCGCGTCGCGCGCGGGCACTTTGAGACAGGAGCTGAAAATGAAGGCCATTGCCTGGTGTCCAGGCTGGCATGGGACTGATCATGGGGTCAACAATTCAAGCGAATGCAAAGTTCAGGCAACTCCACTGAGGGAGCAAATCCGGACGCTGTTCCGTCGCTGGTTGCAACGCACCGGGCCGCGTAGCGTAGCCACCGGGCACGGTCGGGCGAAACAGTTTGCCATGGAATTGGATGATTTGAGGGATTGAGAATTGCCCTCCCGAGTGGCGATGTTCTCCCGAAGGGGTTCTCAATCGCAGTTGCGTTTGGCCTGTCAGTGCACACTGGACGCCAGTTGCGGGTGTCGAATTCGCCCAACAGGGACTGCTGGCCACGAGACGCTGCCAGTCTGAGCGTCATCAGTGACGTGTCGCAGCGATACGGCAAGAAACTGAGTCGACGCAGGGGCATTGTAGATGGATTGGCGTCCCCAAAGCTGTGCCATCGAATCCTGATACAGCAGGACCCACTCGTCGGTATGTCGCTGCATTTCCCGGACGGAAGGGCCTTGTTCACGAGAAAGCAGGACCAGATCCGGAGCGTGAAATTCGAGAGCTTTCGCAGGGTCGAAGGCTGGCGCCTGCGGACTGCGATACCGCTGCTTCGGGTCGTTCGTGCCGAGCCAGAAATCGAAATAAATGTCTGTGATCTCACGGGGATAACACGTTTCAAATCGTCCGTCGACGGCGACTCGCGATTGTCGTGCGGGGTCGCGTTCCTCGGCGAAACATCCAATGGCATATTGAGCCCAGTTGAATGTCACGACGACTTTGCCGTGCAGGTTGTGATCGTGCATGAACTGCATCGCGGCAACAGGAAACTCATCGCGATCGACTGACACATCGGTCATCAGCGGAGCCAGCCGCACGACATTGAAGATCAGGATGGTTGAGAGGACGCACGACACCAGGAGTCGATTTCGTCCATGAGTTGCTGCAGTTACATTCGCCAGCTCGGCTGCACGCCGCTGAAATCCGGCGGCGGCAAAACTGATCAGTCGATGCAATGGCACTGGCAGGAAGAATCCACACACGATCGCCACGATCGACAAATGACGGCAATGGGAAATGCCCTGCCACAGGAGCAGAATCATCAGGACGGCCTGTGACAGGAACTGTGAGGTCAGAATTGCATGACGATGCTGTCGCAGGGCGAACGTGAATCCGCCGACAGCGGTCAGCGCCAGCATCCAGAAGCGAATCGATTCGAACGTCCAGAGTTCGAGTGGTCCCCAGTCGGAGATTTCAGGACGAGGCAGCTTCAATGCGGCGAACATGAATTTCCACAGTGTCAGGCCGTACGGATTGACCAGAGTCGCCGCCACGGATGCCAACGTTACCATCACCAGTAACATGACCAGCCCAGCAGCTTGTCGACCATGTGCCAACAGTAATTGCAGTGACACCATGCCATGAAACGCGATCAGAATGGCCACGCCCGCCGCGAATCCACCATGGGCATTGGCCCAGAAGCACAGCAGTGGAGGAAGCAGCCAGAGACTTCGCATCTGACGTCCCAATGTGGAAACAGCAACTGCTCCGAAAGTGGCATCCGGACAGGCAAAGGCCCGCTGCCAGATGGTCAGCATCGCAGCCAGACTCACGTAGCTCAGGATCTGCGGGCGGAAATGCCAGTGGAATTGCAGGTTGCTCGCCACGAGTAATACGGTGATACCGATCGGCAGCCAATCACACTGAGCAAGGCGTGCGGTCCACATCATCAGGGCCAGAATGACGACCGCCAGAATCAGTTTCATGATGGGCAGACCGACGACTCCAAACGTATCAAAGGTCCAGGCCAGCAGTAATTCTGCGATGTTCTCATGGTTGACCCACTGGGCACCTTCGGCAACGAACGACCATGTCGTGGTCTGCGGCAGTGTCCCGTCTCGCAGCACTTCCCGACCATACTGGACATGCCCCCACAGATCGGGGTCGGCGCAGTTGGTTGTCATCGCCGCAAGACCAACGGACAGAATCGCGGCGATGATCAGTGCCGTTCGCATGTCGGACGTTCTTGCCAAATTTTTTGGATCAGGTTGCAGAGTCATCTTCTGCGAAACTCCGGCACAGTCATGGCATGAAAACAAGAAAAGCCCGGCTCATGGGAGAGCCGGGCTTCAGGTCTGACTTGTCAATCCATCCGGCTGATCAGTTGCGATTGAGGCCGCTGCCCAGAAGGTAGTTAATCTGGAACATGTTGATCAGGACGTTGCCAATTTCTTCCTTGATCGTGTATCGCAGAATGATTACATCGTTCGGTTTAATCAGAATTCGTTGTGATGGATCCTGCAGTGCCTTGTTCAGATCGATTCGCATCGCGATTGAGCTCCCACAAGGCAGTTCTCGCACGACGATGGCTTCTGAAGGCTGGCAGGCTTGTTGACGTCCGCCACCGCCACCACCGCCACCACCACCACTGCCAATCGCACCAATCCCTGATCCAGAACTTCCCAGTGATCCTTTGGCGAGGGCAATGGCACCAATGATGTCGAGGTCTTTGTCTCGCGGCAACGGATGCTCACCACCACCCAGCAAACCTGCCGTGATGAACGTCTCGGTATCACGACTGCGGATGATGACAATGTCGCCTTCGTTCAGGATGATGTCTTCTTTGGTGAATGTCGGAGGATTTGCGGGATTGTAACGCAGCGGGATACGAGTCACATAAGGCGGGTCAGGGATCGGACGCTCGTCGCAGAAACAA
>JANOUN010000768.1:0-3316 GCA_031416875.1 Planctomycetota bacterium
CGACTTCGGCGAAGTCGGCCTACATTTAGTCGGCCTCAAAATGATGCGTTGCCAGGAATCTTCTCAGAAATATTCAACTCTCAACGTTTGCAGAACAGAGCCCGTCGTCAGGTTGACACTAGAGACTACCAGTCGTTTGCAGACTTTTCAATCATGGTGCGATTTCAGACAACTGAAGACCAAGAGATTGGAGGATTCTGGCATGCAGCCGACTCGCCCATGCCTTGCTGATCCCGATACGTTCGCCGGCTTCCTTGATGGACATGCCTTGAAAATACACACCCTCGATCAACATTCTTTCCTGCTCAGTCAATCGACCGAGTGCGTCCGCAATGACTCGTTTCAAATCATCTGCTTCGGCATCTGCTGACGGGGAGACTGCGACTGCATTTTGTGGTTCCACACAGACGCTGGCAAAATCACTGATCAGGAAGGCAGCACTCAATGATCGAGTTGTGTTGGTAAACCAGGCAAGTTCCCCGGCCATTCCATCTCCCACAGACGATTCCCGCAGGACAGCATTCGCCCCCTGCTCGTATCGACCGCGGCTGTAATCCGCTTTAGAAAACCACGACATCGTAGAGAGTCCGTCCAGCACTGCACCTCGCACGCGGTAATATGCATACGTCGTGAATTGAACTCCCCTTGTCGAGTCAAAATCACGCGCGGCTTCCGCGAGACCCACTTGTCCGTAACCAATCAGGTCATCCAGATCGACGCTGCGCGGCAATCGCTGATGGATTTTCCAGGCGATCGATCGCACGAGTCCCTGGCAGCTTTGGATTAGCTCTCCCGGCGCAGGGCTCCTGCCAGAACTGTTATCCATTTGAGACGGCCCTCTTGAGGTGATCCCACAACTTTTGCAGGCGTCCCAGGGACACCTGATCGTCAGATAAAGAGGCGGCGACAGCGCGTTCCATCGCAAGGAGTCGATGGTCGGAGAAGCCCTTCATCCGACGAGTCACAACTCGAATCAGTTCCAGCAGCACCGGATCAACACAGAAGTCCACAGTCGAATACCTGGCGGCCACTGCGGCCAGTTCGGCCTGACTTTCGTTCGACTGCGCAGTGCTGCTGTCTTCCGACGCCAACAAAATCTGCTCCAGAATGTCGGCCAGGCCACTCTGGATCTCACGATTTACAGACGCCGCCTCTGCTCCGGCCTCAGCGGCATCGAAAGCCAATTCAGAAGGCGTCGGTTCGGAATTGAAACCGTTGGACACACGGACCTCCTTCACTTTCAATTGCAGAAATTCATCGGACAGCAAGGACAGTTTATCATCCATGTCTCTGGTTGCCACTCAGTGTAACCTGTACAAATGCCCCCAGTAGATCGTTTCGGTCGCCGGAGCGCCGGAGCGTGCAATTTGCAGGTTGCTGACACCGAACGTTGAAGCGCGTCGTGCTGCGGTTCAAAATTCTGCAATCATCTGATATAGACTTGCCTGCAATCAGTTTACCATTATGAAACGAATAGCGACGAGTTCCTGCACAAACCGTCGATAAGGAAGTTCACATGCCGTCGAATTCGCTCCTGTGGGGAGAAGGACTGTTTCTTCGCCCTCATCATTTTCAACGGATTGAAGCGCACTTTCACGAATCACTTCGAGTCTCTGAATTCTGGGCGACGCCGAATCACTACGGCATTCAAAGGATGCACGTCGAACCAGATTCTCTTTCAAACTGGCGAATTTCTCTTGGTTTCTGTCACCTGCGACTGCCCGACGGCAGTCAGATTCGATTTCCGGAAGATTGCCATATTTCGGCAACCAGTATACCGCGAACTGCTTTTCGAAACAGTGAATCCCGCGTTAAGGTTTACGTCGGGGTCTCAGAACTGCGACGTGGCAGTGACAATACAAAATCGTCAGGAGGAAGTGCGCCGAGCCGGTATGTCGTTCACGACGAAGAAGTGGAAGATGAAAATCGAGCTGGAAATCCGCAACAGCTTCAGTTCCGAAAGCTGCATCCTCAGATATTGATCGGCGACGAAGCGGCCCGCGGGTTTGACGCGGTTCCAATTCTGCAGCTTCGGCTTGGCAGCAGCGCTGAGGCACCACCGCAGATTGATCCGGACTTTATTCCTCCCCTGCTGGCTCAGGAAGGCTGGCCGCCGCTGGCATCTTTCATTCGATCCATCGCCGACCGGCTGGGCGCGACCTCCGATCAGCTCGCGCGACAAATGATTGACAGAGGTGTGGCATTTGCCAGCGGTCACAAAGAGGATCTTGAACGGATATTGCATCTGCACGCAATCAACATGGCGCTGGGAGGACTTTCCTGGCTTCCCACGTCGCGCGGCATCCATCCGTTCGTACTCTACACCGAACTCAGCCGCGCCGTTGGCCAACTTGCGATATTCCGGAGCGAACGCAAAATGCCCGAACTGCCCGTCTATGATCACGACAATCTCGCTCTCTGCTTCAATGCTCTGAAGAAGCTGCTCGAAATTGAAACGGGCGGCGAAGAACCATACGTGCGGGTTCCGTTTTCCGCACAGGGGCTCCAAATGTCGGTGCGCCTGCAGCCAGAATGGCTTGCCTCTTCCTGGTCATTCTATATTGGAGTGGAAGCCAACCTGAAATCCAGCCGAGTCACGGAACTGCTGTCGGAAAAGGAGCTGGGGATGAAAGCCGGGAGCACCGAGGAAGTTGACAACATCTATCGCTTCGGTCGCCGGGGAGTCCGATTCATGCCGGTGGGCGACGCTCCCCGCGCATTTCCTCGGGCGAACTGGCATTATTTTCGAGTTGATCGGGATGAGGCGTGGGGGATCGTGGAACGGAGCCTGAATCTCGGAATCCGATTTAATGAACGGATGGTTGTCAAGCAGATTAACGGCGAAAATCGGATCGATGTTTCAGACCGGGAAACAAATGGCCTTGCGAGTCTGGCGTTTTCATTGTTCGCAATCCGCACTCCTGATCAAGGCAGAACACCCACATGACCGTCCCGCTGATTAGTCTTGCAGAGCCATTTTTTTTGAAGGTGCTGGACCTTGTAAATCAACCGGCGTCGAGTCCTGATCAGTTGCCGCAACTTCAGCGACATCTGACGGCTGATCTTCAGGCGATCGAGCAAAAGGTGATTTCCGGGATTGCCACAGTATCCACCGGCGAATGGCAGTCGCTCAAACGTGTGTTGATCTATTGGGCCGACGAGATTTTGACGACGCATGTTCCGGACTGGCAGAATTTCGTGCTGGAACAGGAATACTACGGCGAAAAGAATCGCGCGTGGAAGTTTTACGTGGAGGCCGAGCAGTGTCTGCCCACTGGAAGCTCTGAAGCGGCAGAGCTGTTTTACCTTGCCGTGG
>JANOUN010000769.1:0-7145 GCA_031416875.1 Planctomycetota bacterium
GGATGTCACCCTGCATGAGATGATGCTGACCGCGTTGTCGCATAACGAGATTATCGAAACCAGCGCACTGGGTGGGATCGGTTCCAAGGCCGTGCTCACAAATCCAGCCGGCGTCGCATCGGTTTATGATTCAGCCATTCAGGAAACCGGCATTCTGTTCGGTCGCCGCGGGTTGGATGCGGCGCTTTCGGACTTTGACGCCCATCTGGCATCCAGTCTGATTCTTTCCGGTCAGGACAATCGCCTGAATTCGGCAGGACTGCCGACGATTCAGAGCAGTGATGGCGGAGCCTTCAATACGTCTCTGAGCAAAGCGATGGCAACCGGAGGCAATGTTGCCGTGATCAGTAACTGGTCAAACACCTCAACCAACAATCCGTTCAACACTTATACGTCGGTCTATCAGGGAGTACTCGGAGCGCAGATCAATCAACCACTGCTGGCGGGCAGCGGAGTGAATTTCACCCGGGTTGCCGGCCCAACGAACCCTGCGTTCGGATCGATCACTGGGGTCAGCCAGGGCGTTGCGATCGCGCGCATCAATCAGGATCTTTCACTCGCCGATTTTGAAATCGCAGTGCGTACGGCGATGAGCGACATAGAAAATGCCTACTGGGATCTTTATCTCGCGTATCGCCTGTTCGACACCAGCGCGACGGCGCACAAAAGCGCTTTCGGGACGTGGCGGTTGTTGAAGGACGAAGATGATATCGGGACAGGGATTAAGGGCGAAGAACCGCAGGCGCTGGATCGACTTTATGAAACGAAAGCCAACCTGGAACTGGCGTTGAATCAGTTGTACCAGGCCGAATCTGAACTGCGGCGACTGGTCGGACTGCCCATGAATGACGGCACAGTTCTCCGACCGGCAGAACAACCGATTGTGGCGGAACTGCGTCCCGACTGGCAGGCAAGTCTGGTGGACGGTTTGACGTATCGCGTGGAATTGCGGCGACAGAAGTGGCAGATCAAAAGCTTGCACTTACAGTTGGATGCGGCGCGCAACCTTGTCCGTCCAAGTCTGAATGCAGTGGGCGGCTATAATGTGCTGGGATTCGGCAATAAACTGGCAAGTCAGGGAGTTGTCGATCCGGTCACCCTGACTCCGACAAACAGTGCATTTGGATCCATGTCGCGTGACGATTTGAATGCATGGAACGTCGGCATGCAGTTTAACATGCCGATTGGCCTGCGTCAGGCACGCAGCCAGGCTCGCAACTACGAACTGCAGCTCGCGAAAGCCAATGCCGTCCTTGCAGCGCAGGAACGCAGCATTGCCCACGATATTTCGAGTGCCATTCAGAATGTCGCTGCGACTTATGCGGCAGCTCAGTCGAGTCTCAACCGGCGCGAAGCGGCGAATGAACGAGTGAGAATCTACAGAGAACAAAGAATTGGTGGTACAGCGACGGCGGATCTTGAACTGCGAGCCCAGGAGAGTCTTGCGAATGCCGAAAATTCCTATTACCAGCAGATCGTGGCCTATAACAAAGCCATCACCAGCCTGAATCTCGCGACAGGCCGTCTCCTGGAATTCAACAACATCTATCTGCAGGAAGGCAAATGGTGCCCCGCAGCCTACGATGACGCAATGCTGCGGGCTCAGGAGAGAACTCATGCAATTGACAATCCGCATCTCGGCACGGAGCCAACGGAATTCGTGTCGCGGCATCCTGTCGGCGCCGTTGAACTGGTGATACCGGAGTTCGATCAGCCTGAAGAACTCGAAAATTTGGAAGCGATGCCGACAGAATCGCTCGATGCCACCAAATAGGAGTTGTTTTGCATTCAAAGTCGCAGGCACACACCGTGTGCCGTCCGCCGCCTCGCACAAATTCCAGTTCATCGACAAAGCACGACTACTCAAGTTCTTTCCTGCCGTGAATCGAATCTTTGATCAATTCCAGCAGCCGTTCTGCCACATGCTGCTTCGTCCCTTTGTAGACGGCAATCGTTTCCGCACTGGGTGATAGGATCTCGACCGAGTTTGTCAGTGAGCCGATGGCGGACGTGTCGTTCAGCACAATGCAGTCGCAGTTCTTCATCCGCAGTTTTCGCATGGCATTGTTGCGAGGATCCTGAGATTCCAGGGCAAACCCGACGATCCAGCGATGCTCTTTCTGAGTGCCAAGTTCGGCGAGCACATCGGACGTCTCCACAAGTTCCAGCACGATCGGCTGACCTGTCTTAGTGATCTTGCCCGTCATGCGTGCCCGCGGACGATAGTCGCAGACGGCAGCAGTGGCGATCACGCCATCGCAGGATGGAAACAGTTCCAGACAGCGCTGCCGCAGTTCGTCAGTCGTTTCGATGCGGTAAACTTCACACCCGTCCGGCGGGGCCTGTTCCACCGGTCCAGTGACGAGGACCACTTCGTGGCCCGCCGCAATCGCCGCCGTGACGAGTGAATATCCCATGCGTCCGCTGCTGGCGTTGGAAAGGAAGCGCACATCATCGATGTATTCGCGCGTCGGTCCGGCAGTAATCAGGATTTTCATGGGAGATGCGATGCGAGTTCACATTTGCTTGTAGCCGAATTCGTGAGAATTCGGAGGTGGACCTGATTCAGCCCGAAGTCTCACGACTTCGGCCACTACTCGATCTGACATGCAGGGTTTGTCCCCTCTCCCCTTGAAGGGGAGAGGGCCAGGGTGAGGGGTTTTTGTTTGGGCATTTTGATTGATCAAAGTCGAACGAGCGGCTTCCCCCTCATCCGGTCTGTCGGCCACCTTCTCCCCCGAATCGGGGGAGAAGGGACACTTGCGAAAACCCATCGAGAAGTTCGGAATCTTCATTGGTATTGAAGGAAAAGTGGCGATGTCCAACTAGCACCGCGAGGACTGTTCCTTCGCGCCAGCCAGCACGCGTTCCATTTCCTGCACGATGACTTTTGGATCGGCCATGCGACCGGCTCCCACCTGACCACAACTCAACCAGCCTTCTTCCGGCCCCACGATCTGAAAACCGTCACTGACAAGTTGCGTCACGTTTCGCTGCACCGCTGGCTTACCCCACATGTCGCAGTTCATCGCCGGCGCAACGATCACGGGAGCCGTCGTCACCAGCACTGTGGTACTCAACAAGTCATCCGCCATGCCGTGGGCCAGACGAGCAATTGTCTGCGCTGTTGCAGGTGCGATCACCACCAGACAGGCTCGACGCGCAAGTCCGATGTGTTCTCCCTGAAAATGTTCCTGCGCCTGAAACGCATGGCTGTACACCGGGCGTCCGGTCAGCGCCTCAAACGTCGTCGCACCGATAAACTGATGCGAGGATTCCGTCATGATGACGGTCACCTTCGCACCCAACTGCACGAGACGACTGCAGAGGTCTGCGGCTTTGTACGCCGCAACGCCCCCGGAGACGCCGAGCAGGATCTCGCGATTGCTGAGTTGACCGGACATGTTCAAGTCTTCGTAAGCAGTACAGCGTCAGCTCAATGGCCCGCCTACAGATCGCGGAGATCCGGACCACCGTCGTCTGCCAGCAGGCGATCGAGTTTATCAACGAGCGGAGAATCGTCTGCGACGGCCTTGACGTTGCCGGTGGTGTCGAGATAGATCTTGTCGCCCATGATCTCAGCCACGACGATCTGCATCAGATCCTTGGTGGCCAGATCGACCAGAGGTCGTGCGCCACGATTCAACGCAACCATGCGCTTTTGAATCATCGCAGTCAGTTTGAACCGACCGCCAACTTTGCGGGCAATTGCATCTTCACGGAATTCATCAAGCATTTCGAGCCATCTCCTCCGCCATCAGTATCACACAGATCTCGCTGATCGCGGTTTCCAGCTGATCGTTCACAACCACATATTTGTATCTGTCGGCCAGTTGCAGTTCTCGTTCTGCGGTCGCCAGTCGACGCTGAATGACATCTTCGGATTCTGTCCCCCGAGCCCTCAGGCGACGTTCAAATTCTGCGGGGGACGGAGTCTTAAGGAAAATCGTAACAGCATTTGGGTACTGCTGCATAACCTTCAGAGCCCCCTGGACGTCGATTTCCAGGAATGCCCAGGCATTTTGCTGCCACGCCCGGTCCAGTTCGGACCGCAAAGTCCCGTATAAGTATCCTGAGGAAAAAACCTCCGCATGCTCCAGAAACTCCCCGTTGGCCAGCTTTTCACGGAATTCTGCGTCGGTCAGAAACCAATAGTCATCTCCGTGAATCTCTGTCGGACGCGGCGGACGCGTCGTTGCCGAGACCGATTTGACCAGTGTGACCTCCGCGCGTGTCACCAGTTCCCGCACCAGTGTAGTTTTTCCACTACCGCTGGGGCCGGATAACACGACGATCCGTTCCGGTCCGCACTGAACCATTCACACCTGTCTTCCTGCTCTGATCGCTTCGTTTGTTATTCCACGTTCTGCAGCACTTCACGCATTCGTTCGATGGCCGCTTTCATTTCGACGACACTCAAAGCGATTGTCACATGATTCGCCTTGGACCCCGTGGTATTAATTTCGCGGAACATCTCCTGACCGATAAACTCCAGTTTGCGGCCCTGTGACGCATCGCCATTCAGCATCCGGCGGAATTGTTCCGTGTGACTTCTCAGCCGGGTGATCTCTTCGTTGATATCGCAGCGATCCGAAAACAGTGCGACTTCCCGGATCACGTCATTTTCGCCGATCGAGACGGATGCATCGGAAATCAACCGACGCACCCGTTCCAGAATCTTATCGCGGTATTCAGCCACAACCTGCGGAGCCAGCAAGGCCACCCGCTTCACTTCGGTTTCGATCACTTCGCACTGACGTTCCATATCCAGCCGCATTGATTCACCTTCGCGCTGGCGAAAGTCGTCGAAATGATCCAGCGCCTCGGTCAGACACTTCTCCACAGCGGGCCAGAGCGAATTCACGAGGTCATCCGGCAATTCTGTTTGCGTGACGACACCTGGCAACTGCAGCAAATGACCAAGGTTCGGACGGTTACCGTCACCCGCGGCGATCTCGGAAAGTTGTGCCTGGTAAGATCTCAGCAGATCCGAATCAATGCGGTATTCACTCTGCCCGCCATGAAGGCGTACGCGCAATGACACCTGAATCGATCCGCGTGCAACCCGCGATCGAATCAGTTTTTCGATGTCCGCTTCAAATCTCGCCACTGAGTCCGGCATGCGCACAGACAATTTCAGATAGCGATTGTTGACGGATTTGATTTCGGAACTGACATGAACGCTTTCGGAATCATACGAGGCGTTGCCAAATCCCGTCATGCTGAGCAGCACGCTTGAACTACCTTACAGAAATGTCGATCCTGGTTGCCGGCTGCAAAACAGGTAGCTGGATTCGCAAAAATTCAGCCCAAAACAGGTAGCTGGATTCGCAAAAATTCAGCCCCCATTTCTGAATTCTTGCGAATCCAGCTACGAAGAGCGGCTTTGTTATGGGGTTCTAAGGATTTGGTTCGGATGCGGGAGTTTCGACGCCCGGCGTGGCCGCATCGACAGGAACCTCTTTTGCAGGCTCCGCTTCCGCTGGTGCCTCAGTCTTTTCAGCTGCTGCGTCAGTCTTTTCAGCAGGAGTTGATTTTTCCGCTTCGCCCGCGTCACTCTTTTCCACATCGGGAGTTTTTGCTTCTGATTTCTCTGCGTCAGCGTCTGCCGGCGTCTTCGCATCAAACGGAGCCGCGTCTTCAGCTGTTGACTTCACTTCGGCCTTGGTGTCCGTCGCATCATCTGACTTCAAACTGCCATCTGACTTCTTGTCAGCATCGTCCTTCTTCTCGAGACCTGCTGGCTCCTGGAAGCCTCCCGCGTCTTCACCTTTCTTTGCCGCTTCGGCATCCCGGCGCATCAGCATGCCGAGGCCACCGGCGAGCAAAACCCACACGACGGCAAGCACGATGGTGATCCGAGTGAACATGTCGCCCGCTCGCGTGCCAAATGCACTCTGGCCACCCATGCCGCCAAACGCGCCAGCAAGTCCGCCGCCACGTCCGCGCTGAATGAGGACCAACAGGATCATGAACAGGCTGATCGCCAACATGACAAAACTCAAAGTTCCAATCAAGAACGACATCTGCCAATCCGTTTCACAGCAAAAACCATTTCAAACACACGAAATTTAGACAATGGACCGCGTTTCCTGACGCCCGCAGATCATCCGACGATTCTGTCCGGTCCGACTGATCGGTCAGATGTTATTTCCCAGCCGACAACTTGCGAGCCGCTTCGATAATCGGAACAAACGTGCTGGCTTTCAGACTGGCACCGCCAACCAAAGCTCCGTCCACATTGGCCTGACCCAGCAGCGTTTCCGCGTTGTCTGCCTTCACGCTGCCACCGTACAAAATTCGAACCTTCCGGGAAAACGCAGGAGTATAGCGACTGGCGAGCCAGTTGCGAAGATGTTCATGGGCAGATTCCGCCTGTTCCGGCGTGGCAGTGACTCCTGTGCCAATGGCCCAGACGGGTTCATAAGCAATGACGAGATTGGCCGCATCCGCGTCAGAAACTCCCGACAATCCGCCCTGCATCTGCCGATCCAGGACTTCTTCCGTCTGTCCCGCCTGGCGTTCGCTCAACAATTCACCGACGCACAATACGACCTGCAGACCGCCTGAAATTGCTGCCCGAGCCTTGCGATTGATCGTCTCGTCCGTTTCACCCAGCACATGACGGCGCTCGCTGTGCCCCAGAATTACATAACGGCAGCCGCAGTCTTTGAGCATCTCGACGGCCACTTCGCCGGTGAATGCGCCCGGTGCTTCGAAGTAGCAATCCTGAGCCCCCAACTGGACGGCACTGCTGCTCAACTTCTCAGCAACAGGAATCAGATACGGATACGGCGGACATACCAGGACTTCGACACCCGATTCGGTCCCGGCCGCCACGGCAGCCAGTTCGCCAGCCAGCGCAACCCCGGATTGCCGGGTTGTGTTCATCTTCCAGTTACCAGCGATTAGAAAACGACGCATAATGCAAAACGGCTTTCGTGAATTGGACAAATTTCAGGTTGGTACACTTCAGAATCAATGCGGGATCTTCAGGTTCAACGACCCTGGGAGTCTGTCCCGATGCCCAAAAACTGTGAGCCGCAAGGCGCTAGCCGCGGGTAATTCACCTGCAAGAACCGGCGGCTAGCGCCTTGCCGCTCACAAACAAACAGCGGTATTCAGACAGACTCTTAGTGCCTAAA
>JANOUN010000770.1:0-4025 GCA_031416875.1 Planctomycetota bacterium
GCCCCCGCGCGGGGTTGTACTTCCGTGCTAAGCCCCAACCGCCCCTGGAACCGACCTCCGCTCTGCGTCGCCCTGTTGACATTCGATCAACCTGTGTTTGATCGCAGGTCGCAACAAGTTGCTATTCGGAAAATCCTTTCCGGCAGAAAGGACCTGCTACGGTTGAACCAGCAACTCCGGCTTCACCAGGTTCAGCATGTGACCATGATCGGCCGTCACGATCAGCAGCGATTCGTGCCAGTTGCTCTGGGATTCCACCCACTGAGTGATCACCCTGACTGCATCGTCGCCGCTGTTGACGGCACCGATGGAGGTGTCGATATTGTCGTCGTGGTTGGCCCAGTCGACGTCGCCGGATTCGACCATGATCCAAAACGGTGTCTTGTCGCGCCCGAGCACCGAGAGGGCTGCGGTCGTCATCTCCGCAAGCGTCGGGTTTTCTTGAACGTCTGCGGGCGAGTACGTTTCTCCCTTCTTGCCGACACCCGGCGCAGGATCGTAACGACGATCGGCCGTGGCGAAGGGCAAATGGCCGTTGTACTGGCCGTTGCCGAAAAATCCCAGCAGGCGATGATTGCCTTTTACGGCCGCCGCGGCGGCATCCTGCAGCACCTGCACACCCGTGTGCCCGGCAGTTCTCACGGCGGTGACATATTGCCCGCCGTGATCGACGCTGATGGTTTGCAGGTCGGCGGCAGTCAGATAGATATTGCCTTCGACAAAGTTTGTGCCCTGGCTGGCATTGCCTTTTTTCGCGTCGCCCGTATTCCCGTATCCGCCACCGATCACGACGTCCAGGCCTGGCAATGGTGTTTGCGGATGCTGAATCGAAGGCAGCCCCAGCATGTCGCGCGTCAGATCCTGATAATCGTCCCGCGACACATTGTGAGCGTACGATGCGGCGGGCGTCGCATGACTGATCGGTACGGATGACACGGCTCCGACACGCCAGCCCTTGCTTTGCAGTTCGTGAGCAACGGTTGCCACGGGCGTTCCGTTTGAATCCACATTCACAGCGCCGTTGTATGTCTTGATCGCCGCCGTCATGCTGGTGGCCGACGACGACGAATCCGTGTAATTATGCTTTGGATTGCCTGCTGCCGGCGTCGCGATGAGATAGCCAGGATCGTTCGGAATGTCCCATGGCGCGCTGCCCGCAGATGCCGCGTCGTAGCCGCCGCGAATCGTGCCGCCTGGATTCTTTACGGTCTGTGCGTTGACATCGACATCGGTGCCTTCGTTATGAGCGCTGGTGACGAAGAAGCCAAATTGCGTTGTTCCGTTGGCGTCATAGTCCTGAAAATGCGTTCCGTGTCCTCGTCCTTCTGTATACGTGACTTTCTTCTGATTCCAGATGGCTGCGGCACGGGTTGTCTGCCAATCCATGCCGTCAAATACAACCAGAAAAATGTACTTCCTGCCCGCCGCGGCAGCCGCACGCTGCAAGTCTGCGACATTTGTCTGATCCATCCAGACGGCATCCGGGTTAACGGTTTTCTCCGGCACGTAACCATACAGGGCCTGCACTTTGACTTCGGAACGGTATGCACTCTTCGGGCCTGTGTAGGAATTCAGGTCAACGCCGTCCCCGCCGCCTTTGGAACCAAACGTGTAGACGGGAATGAGCCGATTGGAATGCGATTTCCAGCCGGTGTACTTGTCCGGTTCGGTGCCCCAGTAGCCGAATGCAGCTTTGTCGTCTTCGATGGCCTTTGTCTGCAGTTTCTTGGGGAGATCCGCAGCCTCCGCTGCAGGAGCTTCGAAACTGGTGACTGCGACAGCTTTGGCTGCCTTCTGTTCAGCCACGGAATCGACGACCACAGCGCTACTGCAACCGAACAGAGCCAGAAAGACTGATAGTCTCATAACGCCTCAACAACCGTTAACAGAATGAGTTTTCCCGGACTGTACCCGACGCAGGAGCATCGCAGGATGCTGTGCGTTACCGCGTATCGTCCAATCCCCTGACAATCCCGCAAGTGAACGCGCGAACTTTATTGCCGCTCGCTGGAATCTCGCTCAGGTTTGGGTATGTTGCTGTGTCGCCTGCTGTAGCTCAGTCGCTCCGCCGACTGAGATTCTCCGGTTAAAATGCTCAATGGGAATGCAGACGGCTTTTGGATAAGGACCATTTGAGAATTCAGTGTCGTCTTTCGCTCCGCGAAAGCAACGCAACTTTCGCAGAGCGAAAGACGACAATCGGACCGCAATTTCTCGAATGGTTCTAACCGCATCGCGACGTCGTTTTCGCACATGCGTCCACCGAAATGCGAGTCGGCGGAGCGACATCGCCTACATTTCCACTCATCCTGCCTCCTTTATCGCCGAGCCCGATCGAATGGCCCAAACCATCTTTTCGCGTCTGTTTCGTGGCCTGGCAGCATCGACAGTGATCGTCTGTTTGCAAGTCACAGGCATTGCTCAGGACGCGGCAGCGCTGAACTGGTTTCGATCCGACTCGCAGGAAGGCACGGCCAGTGCATGGTATCGCTGGGCTGTCGATCCGACGGTCGCAAATTCAGAATCGGCGGAGCTGACGATCGTCACGGACGGACATTGTTCGCTGTATGTGAATGGTCAGCGGATTCTAAAGAACGTTTCTTTGCAGAAGTCCGGCGGCAGCGTCGCCGCACTTGGGTTTGACGTCAAGCCGCTGCTGCGACAGGGACGAAACACAGTCGCGGTGGAGGTGCATGCATCGGACAAAACGGCCCAGATCGGGATCGCAATTTCCTCGGTTCAGGGCGAAAGGCGATCAGCGGCAGGCGGCGTGTGGCGAATGGCATCCAGCATGCCGCCCGTCGGCTGGCAACAAACAGACTTCAATGACCGCGATTGGCCGGAAGCCAAACCGTTGACTGGCGAACCAGTCGATCGGTTCACCGTCGCAGCACCAGAAAAATTTGCGGCACCGGTCATGCCGGCGAAAGTTCGCACGGCTCCCTTTCAGTTTGAAGACGGCGATCACGTGGTCTTTGTCGGTGCCACATTTTTTGAACGGGCTCAGTTGTCGGAACACCTCGAAGCCACACTGGCGGGAACGTGTGGCAAAAAGCATGTGACGTTTCGCAATCTCGGGTGGAGCGCGGACACCGTGTTCGCCGATTCACGCGGCATCTTTGACAAACCGGATGTCGGTTATCGTCGCATGGTGGAACACATCCGGGCAGAAGAGCCAACGGTGGCATTCATTTGCTACGGTCAAAATGAAGCACTGACGGCCGGCATGACGCCGGAACAGTACTCACAACAGCTGGGCCGATTGCTGGATGAACTTGCTGCCTCCGGAATCGCCTGCATACTTGTGTCGCCGCATGAACTGCTGCCAACTCTTCCGCCAATTCCATCTCCGTCGCGGTTCAATCCCAAAATCAAAGTCTTCTCCGAAGCCACATCCAGCGTAGCTCAATCGCGCGGTCTGTTGTTCATTGACATGTTCACAGATTTCTCGAAACGTATGCTGGAAATCGATTCCGCACTGCGGGCAAAGGTCCCGTCTTCGCCAGCACAGCCGCATACGAACAGCGATCCTGATTCCACTCAGTCTATGGTTTATCATTCCCTTGCTGAGAACGGTATGCATCTGACCGACCACGGCTACGAGTGCGCCGCCCTGCTCTTTCGCGAACGATTGTTCGGCATATCCGCCAATTCGCAGACAGACGTCAACCCGCAGTATGAAGCGCTTCGCCAGCTCATCCTGAAGAAAAATGAACTCTACTTCCACCGCTGGCGACCTCAGAATATCACGTACCTGTTCGGCTTCCGCAAGCACGAACAAGGCAACAACGCGGCCGACATCGCGAAGTTCGATCCGTTCATTCAGGACCTCGAAAAACAGATCCATGAGCTGCAATAAAGTTTTCGCATAGTATTCAGCAAGAAGCCAAGGTCGAGTCTCGATGCGAGCCCATTTGATGAACGCCGATGGCACTGATGCTCACGAAATCGCCGTTGAGCTAATCACTGAGCCTGATGCGTGGAGTCATTTCTTGCCCTCACCTGGATTCCTGCGGAATTGAGTG
>JANOUN010000771.1:0-4631 GCA_031416875.1 Planctomycetota bacterium
AATTCATCCGTTTATGCCTCGCTGGCGCTTCGGGTTGGTATTAAATCAACATCCCGCTAGCGCCTTGCCGCTCACAAAAACAGCGGTATTCAGACAGACTCCCGGCTCATCTTTCTTTATAATCAAATGACCTCCACTCGATGCTGTGCCATTCCATGCCGACAACCGGTCGCACGAAAAAACTGATTCGGATGGCACTGGCCTGCGCAATTGCCTGTTTTGGGTGGATTGGCAGCAGTGATTTTGTAATGGGACAGAACAACCCGCCGGAAGCGAAGGTAGCCGGCAGTGGCGTAAATGTTTCGCTGCTTCGCCTGGGACTCGGCGGACTGGGCCGTGTAGGGTGCTGGATTCCAATCCGCATTGAAGCGGGCGAATTGCCACGCGATTCCGAAATCAGGGTCGTCGTCGTTGCAAGTGATGCGCGCGGTGATCAGTGTGCGGACACTGTGGTCACGACCACTTCTGACAGTGCCGGAAATATCGCGGTTGCCTCCGTCTTCATGACGGGACGCCTCGATGGGAACATCATCGTTCGTTTGCTTGGCGACAATGACAGCGTCCTGTGGGAACACGTCGTCCGCTGTCAAAAAGTTCCTGATCTTCAACGGAAACTGGATTTCTCCATCCCGGACACCCCTTTGGGTATCGAACCAGTACAATCGAATCTGAAACTGATGCGGCATGGCCCAATCACCATTGCCACGATCGGCGTGCCGGATGCACTGGGATCGCTGGCGAATGAACTTGCTGTCGGCGAAGCAACCAGCGATTCCCTGGCCGTATTGGCACTGCAGGCCATCGACGATCTCCCATCTTCACATCGCGGACTGGACAGCGTCGATTATCTGTTGCTCGTCGATGGTTATGAGTTGTCGGAATTGCAGCGGCAGGCAGTTGAAGAATGGGTGACCTCCGGCGGACACTTGATTGTCAGTTGTGGCATCAAACTGCCGCAGTTGCTGCAATCCGCTCTGGGAAGCTGGCTGCAGCCGATTTTTCAAATTGAACCAGCGCCGATGTTCAGTCAGGATTTGTCGGCGTTGCAGAATTTTGTGTCGGGTTCCAGCCAGCTGCAGACGTATCGCAAACCAGTGGCGATCATGAAGCTGCGATCAAATCAGGCATGGTCGGTCGTCGATTCGATCAACGGGCCGCTGATACAGCGTGTGAGTTATGGCGCTGGAATGATCACCGTGGCAGCGGTCGATCTGAATGAGAAACCGGTGAACCAATGGTTATCACTGCCGCAGTTGTATGAAATGCTGATCTTTGGCAGGCATCTGGATCTGGCAGAGAATCGAGCCTCCCGCAGCGGGCGCATTTCCAGTTCAGGCGTTTCCGATCTGGCAACGCAACTGGCCGCTGTCTCCGATGCCGTTCCTGCTGCGGATCGCTGGTCAACATGGAGCGTCATGTTGCTGATCGTCGTGTTCCTGCTGGTGATCGGGCCTCTGGACTATCTGCTGGTCGTACGGCTCTTGAAGAAACCGCATCTGACGTGGCTGACATTTCCGATACTGATCGCGGCCACCTGTGCGCTGGCAGTCTCCTGGGTTGGAACGCGAGAGGCAGCTCTGGTCGTGCGGCAGGTTCATCTGCTGGATGTCGCTCAGCCCAATTTCAGGCAAACGATCCGTGTGCGTTCATGGGACAGCCTTTCCGCAGCTGATTCAGGCCATATCTCTGTCACCGCAAAACCGTTGCCGATCGCGACATCGATCGGTCAGCAGGCGATTGACGACGCCGGCATGACCGTGTCCTGGCATGGACGAGCAGAAGACGTTTACGGCGGATTGTATCGTGAAGGCGGCGTCGCACTGGGACGGCAGTTGAGCCATCGCAGCGATCGACTCAACGGACAGAATTCCGGGTTTTCCTCAGTCCCGATGCTGGCTGATGGATCTTCCGCATTCCTGGCAGAAACATTCGTGGATGTTTCTGCCGCAATGGTGGTGGAGTCGCATCTGCGAGTGCCGGCGAGTGGTCTGCTGGAGGGTGAATTCACCCATCATCTGTCGTCCCCGATTCGCAACTGGGCTGTCGTGTTTGGAAACCGTGTGTATCGCCCGTCACCCAGGGCCAGTGCCGATGCGCATGTGATTGAACCAGGCAAACCGTGGTCGCGCGAAAACAACTCGGTGGCAGTTTCTGACCTGCGTGAATTCCTGAAGGGTTTCCGAATGCCGGAACCTTCCGCGCAGAAGAAACCTCCCGCGTCACCGAATCACATTCAGATCAAGTCATTTTACAACACTCAGGGAACGAATCCCCTGGACATTCTGACGATGGTGTCGCTGTATGAAGTTCCTGGCGGCGAAACGTTTGTAAAACTACAGAATAACGCCTTGCGACATGATGACGTGAGCGACGTGATTCACCTGAATACAGTCCTTGTCCTGGGCACACTGGATGTGTCGCTGTCCGAAATGATTGTCAACGGCACCACTGTGATGCCGACCGAATCGCAGACGGTTGTCCGACTGCTGCTGCCCGTCATGCGCGTCGGCAGTGTTGCTGATTCTCCTATGGCCGAACCTCTGGCAGCCATGCATCAGAACTGAAACAACTCCATGATCGAAACTCGAAACCTCACCAAGCGCTACGGCAATCTGATCGCCGCCAACGACATCACACTGAAACTGGAAGACGGCGATGTGTTCGGGTTTATCGGACCGAACGGTTCCGGAAAAACCACGACCATGCGCATGATCGCGACGCTGCTGAATCCGGACCACGGCGAGGCGTACGTGTGCGGAAAATCGATCTATACAGATCAGGAAGAAATTCGCCGTCTGGTGGGGTTCATGCCGGACTTCTTCGGCGTGTACGACGACATGACCGTTGTGGAATACCTCGAATTCTTTGCCGCGGCCTATCGCATCAAAGGCCCGGCCCGCCGCAAGGTTTGTGAAGAGAAACTTGAACTCGTGGACATGTCGTTCAAGCGGGACGCGATGGTCAACGAACTTTCCCGCGGTCAAACACAACGCATCGGACTGGCGCGAACGCTGCTGCATGATCCGCAGGTCCTGCTGCTGGACGAACCGGCCAGCGGGCTTGACCCACGGGCGAGAATTGAGATCCGTAATCTGCTCAAACGCCTTGGCGAAATGAAAAAGACCATCATCGTCAGCAGCCATATTCTCCCGGAACTTGCGGACGTGTGTACCCGGGTCGGCATGATCGAAAAGGGTCACATGATCGTTGACGGCAACGTGGCGGAAGTTATGCGGAAGGCCCGACAGAGAATCCTGCTGAACATTCGCGTCCGAGAACGTCACGAAGAAGCCGCAAAGTTGCTGGAGCAGCTGGACTGTACCGAACTGGTCACGATCAAAAAGGACAACCTGCTGGAACTGACGCTGAAGCCGACCGTGGAAGATTACAGCGTCATTCCCACAGAACTCGTCAACGCCAGGTTTTCCGTCACGTTGTTTCGTGAAGAAGAAGTCAACCTCGAGACCGCATTTCTGCAGCTGACAAAGGGCCTGGTTCAGTAAAGCAGATGACTTGGTGGCGGTAATGGTTCGCGATCGTAGTTGACAAACCTGTGGTCCCCCGGCGTAAAGCCGGGTGGGGCCGATTGAGTGTCGTAAGAAGCGGTTTTTAGTTGCCAAACCCGTTCACCACTGGCACGCGGGGACTATCGTTTAATCGTTTAACGGCAAGCCGCAGGCGTCGTGGCTGCGTTTCGCCTGCGGCTCGCCGTTAAACGAATTTTCTGACTCCGTGAGCTTGCCTCCGTAGAGCGATGATCAATGGAATCACGGCTACCTGGAACAGAGGCACTCGATGTCGCGGTGGTCTGTGCTTTGAGCATTCCGACGACATCGGGAAGCTCGACAACCGCAGGCACGTCACCGTCTTTACCAACGAACTCGGCCCGTTGCTGCGTGATCACCGCATCCCGCTCGTCTTTCTCGAAGCCTGCCAGACGGCCCAGGCTGAGAAGGCGTCGGAATCGGTCGCGTCGGAACTCTTGAAAGTCGGCGTCGCCTCGGTGGTTGCCATGAGCCACAGTGTGCTGATCGAGACCGCCCGGCGATTTGTCGGGGCGTTTTACCAGAAGCTCGCTCACGGCGCGCGCGTCGGTGACGCCATGCTCGAAGGCCAGCGAAAACTGAACGACGACAAGTCCCGTGGCCGAGTCTTTGGCGTGGGCGAGCTGAAGCTCCACAACTGGTTCGTGCCCGTGCTGTTTCAGGAAAAAGACGACCCGCAGCTCTTCAAGACTATGCCCGCGAAGCAGACGCAGGAGGATTTTCGCACGGCGCTTGCCGCCCGGCTCGGCGAACTACCAGCGGTGCCCGCAACCGGTTTTGTTGGACGCAGCCGGGAGTTGCTTGCGCTGCAGCGGTTGTTGTTCCGTGGGATAAGCTTCCAGCTTGTCGGCGCGCAGAGTGACAAGCTGGAAGCTTATCCCACGAATTATGCCGTGATTCGCGGACAGGGCGGCGAGGGCAAGACAGCGCTCGCCGCCGAGTTCGCACGCTGGATGGTGCGTTCGCATCAGGTCCGCCGCGCGGCGTTTGTGTCCGTCGAGATGCATAGCCATGTTGCCGCGGTGCTCGATGCCCTCGGTCGGCAGCTGGTGGGAGAAAGTTACTCCGTGGCCACGTTTGAAGACC
>JANOUN010000772.1:0-2507 GCA_031416875.1 Planctomycetota bacterium
CGTCCGGCAAAGTGCCCCGCCCATCTCGCCCGGCGGCAAGCTTGCACTCCAGGTCCAAAGACTCGCGCAACAGTTCCAGGTCAGCAATGGATGTAATGTCGATCATGAGAGGTTTGCGTCTTCAATGGCGTCATCAGCGGCAGTTATCCGGAATTTCCGGATAACTGAATCAGCCACCAGTTCCACATCACGGGCTATTTGCCGCGCACCTCCGGTTTGAACTATTCGATAACGTCGAATAGTTGCCCCCGGCATCAGCTCCCCCTCTGCAAAAACGGCCTTTAAATGGTGGTTGACCGTGCCCACGCCGATTTGAAAAAGGTCGGCCATCAGCTTCTGAGTCAGCCAGACCGCTTCGTTCACAAAACGGCATTTAATCGGCGTGCGGTCATCCTCCGTCTGGTAGAGGATGAATTCAGAATCTGGCAGTGGCTCGTCGTTCATGGCTTCTACTCAGTGGAGTAAAAATTCGCCTCAAGGACTGAGGATTCTCGGGCGACATGGCGCTCCGGCGATTGCCAAAGCCTTTTGGTTTTGGGTGCTACGTGACCTTCCATCACGGTTTGGTTTCCATGTGGGTCTCGAAAAGAAACATGGCCAGAGTCGCCGCGGCGCCAACTGCCAGCTTCGCGTGCCGCGGGCTTAGGCCACTTGCGGTTCCGTGCCTGCCGTGACCCGTGCCGTAAAGGCCGCGGAGTTCAGCGAGGCCATTGCCGATCGTTCCAAGGTTGCTCAGAAGGCGCTTGATTACTTCCGCACCGCGAGCAGCGTCCGGAATACCCTCTGGAACGAGCTTCAATTCCTTGAGCGTTTCCTTCGTCAGCGTTGAGACATCCGGGGTTCCACTGACTGGCCTTCCACGTTCCGCGAGGATTGTCTTACAGCAGGTTTCGATGAGCTCCTTCGCCGTCCCGATGGCAAGACTCGGATCGGTTTCGACAGAGGCTTCCAACCGTCGAATCTGTTCCGCAAGATGGTTGGCATTGAGCACTCTTGCGTGCTGCTTGAGCGAGTCAAGTCGCGGAGCGCCCGCAAGGAGGCGGGCCGCAATCTGCCGACATTTTTCAGATAACTTTTTTTCACCCTCGGTGGGCGCTGCAGTGAGCGATGAACTGTAATCAATAAGAGAAAGCAAAAGCTTGCCAACGAGATGGTCTGATTCAACCTTCCAGAACGTTCGCAGCTTCTTTCCTTTTGAGTTGCCTTCGGCGCTGTAGCGCTCGGAGTGGATGTCTACGCCGACAGCCTCGAAGACGAACTCCTGAAAAGTTCGGTCTGAAAAGTTGAGGACATAGCCTCCTGCCATGCCAAGGAGCTTCTCAAGGTTCTGGCGATCCGCCATGTTAAGCGCGCTCATTCAGGCACTTCACTCTGAAAATCGGTCACGCTCAACTCGCCGCTCAGCAGCTTCGGCAACAGCGTGTCGCGCAGGGTAGCGAGGGTTTGGGATTGGTTTTCGAGAGTGTGGATTTGGTTGTCTAATGGAGCGGCTTGTCGCTCGTAGGCTTCGACTATTTCCGGCGGCGGAATTACGAAGCGGAGTTTCTCGAAGCTGTCTTTGTTGATTGAGCCGAAGACAGTTCCTTCGGCTTCGAAGCGGGCAAAGTCGGGATAGAGGTTCGCCATTGAGTGATAGGTGAATGAAGTTGCGCCTGATTTGTGGCGCACCGCTGCGACGCCTCGCCCGATGCAGCATTCCTCGTTCGCCATGTTGATGTCGCCAACAGGAGCGCGGACGCTGACGAGCGTGTCACCAGGCTTTGCGTAGCGAGTCGGTGCGGTGCAATGAATTCGGCGCGTCGGAAAGCGGAAGCCGAAGTCGGTTCGTCCCTGGTAGAACGGCAGGCCGTTGCCTTCTTCGTTGTAGGTATCGCCAGGCGGCGACTGCCCCATCGTGAGATTGAAGCCCTCGACGGCGGTTCCCGCTTTCCAGCCCCTGGGGATGTGCCCAAGGGGTGAATCATCCAAGTGTTCGGGAAAAAGGGCTGCTGTGGCTGGGTAGAGGCCGATGGGTTGGCGGCCGTCGAGCTTGGCGCGGACGGGGTCGAAATCCACGAACCAGCTCTGGAACAGCGCCCGCGCCATCGCCTCCAGTGTCGCGTTCATCAGCCGGTTCAACTCGATCTTGTCGTCCAGCGCCCCAAGCACTGCCGCGATGGCTTTTTGCTCGGCGAGGGGTGGGAGCGTCAGCGGAATTTGGCGAATGACGCCTTCGTTCAAGTTGGGCATCACCGCGCCCACCGCGTGCTGCTTTAGCCACAACACGGATTCCTCTGCGGAGAGGAGGAACGACAAGAACTCTGGATAAATCTCTGCTCCGTTCACGCGAAGCAGGATTGCGCCTGTGCCACAAAGCCAACCCTCCTGACGTGACGTAACGATTGCCGAAAGTCCGGTCGCCTGCACACCGCGACGAGCAAAGAGAATGTCGCCAGCTCTGAGGCGATGTCGGGAAAGACGTGCTGCGGTTTCTTCGGCGACTTCAGGAATGCCGTCGGTCAATAGAC
>JANOUN010000773.1:0-3510 GCA_031416875.1 Planctomycetota bacterium
TCTGCGTATAGCCGTACAACTGCTTCTCGAACGGTTGAATCGGATCTTCTTCGGTCACGAGCTGACCTCGATTGTCAGCCGCTGTGTGAACGGCAAATGTGGAAACCAGATGTACGGGTTTCGATCGCGTGGCGACCGCGAGCTTGAGCGATTCAATGACGCCACCGACGTTGGTTGCCCGCAGCGATGCATACGACAATGCGAGATTGAAGTCGGCCCCGTTGTGGTAGATCACGTCAATTTCAGCCGCAAGTTGCTGGTAGGATTCATCCGACAATCCAAAGGCAGGTTTTGAAAAATCGCCCACGACGATTCGCACTCGCTCCGCGAGATGCGGAGGCGTCAGTGAATAGCGTTTCAGATTGTGCATCAGTCGCCGTCTGCCGGAGGCTTCATCGGAAGCGCGCACGAGGCAGACGATTGTGGCTTCGGTACGATGCCGCAATTCGTCCAGCAGGTAGGCACCCAGGAATCCTGTGGTCCCGGTGAGCAGGATCTGTTTTGCTGATGCCGTAGTGCAAATCGGCGTGGTGCCAGTCGGCACGATCGCCGGGTCCAGAATGAGATCCGCAGCCACATCGTCGGGAACCGGCGGAGCTACGCGGCGAAGCAGAGGCAGGCGGTGCCGGGAGGGATGCGGGTGGCCATTGCCGCGAACGGATTCCGCTGCGTCCCGCGTTGCAGAGACTGCAATTTCGTGCGCTGGGTGTCCAACGATCTGTTGCAGCAACTCGTGGTAAATCACGTTGATCTGAGCGACGGACGCCGGAGCAAGCACTTGCGGATTGAAACGCCATTCTCCGAAATTGTGGCCGCGTGCTTCGCTGATTCACAACGAAATGTGCGATTCGGCATGCTCATCGCTCAACGGAAGATTCAGGGACGAGAATGTCGCCTGCAGGCTTACTTTGTCGCTGGTGCCCTCAGGCCATTCCAGCTGTTGACTCAGTTGCGAAAATGGCAAGTGCTGATGACGTCGTGCATCGGCCAGTCGCTCGTTCGACGTCGCCAGGAAGCGGCCGAACGTGACGCCCGGTTCCAGGGTGCTGCGGAGTGGCAGGCAGTTCGAAGATTCTCTGGCGGCGGTCTGCAGTTCAGCGCGTTCCTGACCATCGAACTCATAGCCGATCAGCAGATCGGGTTGGTTGCAGAAGCGATGAAGTGTCAGTTGCCATGCGGAGAACAGAATATCGGCAACTGGCAGATTCAGTTCGGCTGAGAATGCCATCAGTTGCAGGAACATGTCAACAGACAGCGTAAACGGCACGACACTACCGGACTCAGACAGCCTCTGCTGAGCGCGAGCAACGGACGGCCAATGCAGACCGACCGGAGCGTTCTCGAGGTGGTCTGTCCAGAATTCCGCCTGTCGAGTTGTCGAATTCTCGGCTGGACTTGAAGCTGTTGAACCTGCTGCACTGACATCCTGTGAAGCGTCATCGGTCGTTGCGTTGGCCAGAACGAGACCCAGCAGAGTGCTGGCAAGCTGCCGAACATTGGGACCGGACAGCACGCTGCCCATCGGAATGCTGAGATGCAATTCACTTTCCAGCCGGTTCATCTGTTCCACGGCCATCAGCGAGTCGAGCCCCAAATGTGTCAACGGTGTCTCGCGATCGACCTGTGAGGCCTCAATTCCGAAGACGCGGGCAACCTGTTCTGCAAGGAACTCTTCAATGACCGCAGCCTGCTCGCCGGGTGCTGCGACGAGCACGCGAGTCGCGACAGCACCGCCGGAACGTGTGCTCGTCTTTTCGCGGAAGAGTGGCGTGTACATCGGCAGCGATCCCAGCGCGGGGCTGAATCTAGCCAGTTGCTCCCAGTCTGCTTTGGCAACGCAGATCTGCGGTGCTGATCGCTGCATGAGTTCACGCAGAGCACGCACCGCATCGGGAACGAACAGCGACCGGAAGCCAAGTTTGTCGAGATATTCCTTAGCCTTGAGGTTGCGTTCGAGATATCCCGATCCGCCGATCGCGCCCCAGTTCACCGTCAGCGCGGGAAGGCCGAGGGAATGCCGATACGACGCCAGTGCATCCAGAAAACAATTGGCAGCGCTGTAATTCGACTGCTTTGTAGTGCCGATCAGGGCGGACACAGACGAAAAGCAGATAAAGTGATCCAACGGCAGATCGACCGTGGCTTTGTGAAGATTCCACCCGCCGAGCATTTTGGGATGCATCACGCTGTTGAATCGTGCGTTATCAAGTTCGTGGATGAACGTATCGTCCAGAACCATCGCGGCATGCACGACACCCTCGGAGCGGCGGGAGTTCCTTTCCAATCCTCGCAATTGCCTTGCAAACGTCGTCCGGATCCGTCACGTCGGCCCGGAGCTCCATCACTCTGACGCCGGAGGCTTTCAGTTTTTCCAGATCAGCGGCAATCTCAGCGCGAGGACCGCTGCGGCTCATCAGAGCCAGATTGCGTGCTCCCTCGGAGACCATCCATTTGGCGATGTCCCAGCCGAAGCCACCGGCACCACCGGTGATCAGGTACGTGGCGTCGGCCTTCAGCAGGTGACCTTCTTCGCTGCACGGAGCAACGGGAATCTCCTTCCCCGCAAACGACAGAACATTCTTGCCGACATGTTTTCCCTGGGCCATGTAACGAAACGCATCCACCACTTCGGTGATCGGAAACACTTTGCTCGGCAAGGGACGGTAGTCGCCTGCCGCAAACCGCTTCGCCAACTCGTCGAACATGGCAGCGACGTAATTCGGCTTGGCCGACAGGTGCTGAGCGAGGTCGATCACGAAATACGAGATATTGTCTTTGAGCGCGTTCAGTCGGACTCGCGTATTTCCGTAGACATCGATTTTGCCGATCTCCAGGAAGCGACCAAACGGCGCCAGCACGGAAAGACTCTTCGGGATGAATTCGCGAGCCAGAGAATTGAGGACCGCGTCAACGCCGCCGCCGTTGGTGATCTCCATGATCTGATCGGCGAACTCCAGAGTTCGTGAATTCAGCACATGCGGCACACCCATGTCCCGCAGCATTTTCCGTTTCTCAACGCTGCCTGCTGTCGCGAAGATCTCCAGCCCCAGACGCTGCGCGACCTGAATCGCGGCCATTCCTACGCCGCCAGTGCCGGCATGAATCAGGATGCTTTCACCGTTCTGCATGTGCGCCAGTTCATTCAGCGCGTAGTGGGCGGTCAGGAAGACGGTCGGCAATGTGGCTGCGTCACTGAATGAGATACGCTTCGGAAGTGTGAACACTTTCTTGCGCGCGACCGTCAGAAACGAGCGGAAGCTGTACGGTGCCAGACCGGTGACGCGGTCACCGGGGGCGAGGTCTTTGACGTTCTTGCCGACGCGCTCCACAACGCCCGAAAAATCGTCGCCGAACCACAACAGGTCCACGGGATTTCCGGGATACATTCCCATCGCCTTCATCAGGTCGCGGAAGTTGATCCCGCCAGCCATGACGCGCACTTCGATTTCATCGGCCTGTGGATCGGTGCGATGTGTTTCATTCAGCGACAGCCGCGTCAGAACTCCTGGC
>JANOUN010000774.1:0-8180 GCA_031416875.1 Planctomycetota bacterium
AACTGAACCACCAGATTGTAAGCCACAACCGATGTCAGCAACTCCTTTTTCATATTGGACTCACTGCGACACCGCATCGTTTCCAGTGCCATGCTCACCTTCAAATCCCGAATATCAAGTTCGACCTCATGCAGAAACACATCGACACCAGCGTTGACAGAAAGATCAGGATTCGTTTTTCGATCCTTTGCGGAAGGAATCCATTTCAGGCGGTATGTTTTGGTGAACTCCGTCTTTTCAAGCAGTTCTGCCTGGCGACGCATCGATTTGAATCGCGACTTCGTCAGCCGAAACAGAATCTGGTGGCCCGCGCCAGTCATGGCATATGCCACACTGAAAATTCCAAAACCCGAATCGGCAAAGACTACGGACTTTTGCGGGATACGACTGGCCAGTCTGGCAGCCAGTTTCGCTTCCGACGTGTTGCCATCACCGTACATCGCGCCCAGTTCCGGAGGCAGCGCAGCTCCGCTTTGCAGTTCGTAGGCCACCAGCATCAGCATCACTGGCCAGACGGTATCTCCGTGCTGGTTGGTGGCTGGCGGAAAGACTTCACGCAGTTCGCTGGTGGGACTGAGCGTCATCGTCGTGCCGTCCATGACGAAGGCCCGCAACTCGCCAAACCAGGACGGCGTTTGTTGAATGAAGGATTCACAAACACGCATGGCAAAGTGTTCGACAACACTCAGGGGCAGGCGTTTTCTGGCATCACGGTAGGCTCCCGATTTTTCGGACAGCGTTTTTTCCCGAACCCGTTTATTGTCGGGCAACAATTGTCGGTTTCGGGACAGCACATCTTTCACGACACTGGTCAGCGATTTGCCTTTGCCAAGCCGCTGAAGGATGAGCATCCAGATGGTGATGGTGGTTGTATAAACCGTGGCCGGTCCTGTCGGCGCGAGGCGTTCAAGTTCATCGTCGGGGATGATGGCCCTGAGCATTTCAATGGCCGAAGTAAACTCCGATTCAGACAGCACAGATTGATCTTCAGTCACAATATTACACCTGACAATAAGGCAGCGAATACTCCAAGTGTTCGCGCCCGGCGCAAATGTTGTGCCAAAATCTCTATCCACAAAAATTATTTCTAAACTGAGTGCGATTGGGCTAGCGCCTTGCCGCTCATTAAGTCCACGCCATTGGGCCTGACTCACCAGTCGTTCGATACATTGCCGCTTTCTGGTGAATCTCTCGGACATGAATGTCCAGGGTACGGGAATCGGAGCGAAGGAGCGTCGCCTCACTTCGCTGGAAATCGCCAACCGTCCGGAACACGGGCGTTCTTGCGAACGCAGGGGATTCCGTCGCGCACGAGCACTTCGCCGAAGTCGCAGTCCGACGATGGAGCTTCACTGGCGACGATTCTGGCGTTGCGGCCGATGCAGACATTCTTATCGAGCATTGCACCATCGATATAGGCCCCGTCACCGATGCCCCACACGGCTGCTGAGTCACCGAATGAGTACAAATGGTCGTCGGTCGTCGGATAAAAATCGGCACCCATGATCACCGAATTCTTCAGCGTCACATTCTTGCCGATGTGGGTCCTCATCCCGACGACGGATTTTTCGATGATGGTACTGGTACCGATAAAACAGCCGTCTGCGATCAAACTGTCACGCACGGTGCAGGACGCCATTCGCGTCGATGGCAAAAAACGCGGCCGAGTGAAAATGGGTGCTCGCCGATCCGCAAACAAGAACGGAGGATTTTCGTCAGTCAACGCCAGATTGCAGTCGTAAAAGGCTTTAATCGTCCCGATGTCTTCCCAGTAGCCATCGAACAGATGCGTCTGGACATGGTGATTTCGAATCGCCATCGGAAATATGTGCTGACCGAAGTCGTCATGGCTGGTGGATTCCAGCAGATCGACGAGCAGATCGCGGTTCCACAGATAAATGCCCATGCTGGCCAGATACTCGCGACCGTTGGCTTCGATCCCCTTGCTGTCAATCCATGCGGCGGGTGTCCGAACTTTTTCGAGCGACGCATCGTCTTTCGGTTTCTCAACAAAATCGATCACTCTGCCGGAATCGTTCAACTGCATGATTCCAAATCCGCGCGCGGCATCGGCATGAACCGGCACCGTGGAAATTGTGACATCGGCGTTCGCATTGATGTGCGTCGCCAGCATCTCATTGAAATTCATACGGTAGAGCTGATCGCCGGAAAGAATCAGCACGTGCTTGATGCCGTACTCCTTCAGAAATCGCACCTGCTTGCGGACGGCGTCGGCAGTGCCCTGATACCAGTCGGCACCGTCCAGAGTCTGCTGAGCCGCAAGGATTTCCACAAAGCCATTGTGGAACAGGTCGAAGTTGTACGTCTGGCGAATATGCCGATGCAAACTGACCGAATTAAACTGTGTCAGCACGTACATCCGGTTGAGGTTGCTGTTGATGCAGTTGGAAATTGGCACGTCGATGAGTCGATACTTTCCGCCCAGCGGCACGGCGGGCTTGGATCGATACTCGGTCAGCGGCAACAGTCGCGTTCCCTTACCGCCCCCAAGAATCAAGCAGACTGTGTGACGCATTGTGTCATCCTTGTGGTATTGGTGATAAGCGTGGGTGAGTTCAACCGTTTCACTGCGGAGCTTAATGAATTCACTTGCGATTCGAAAAGGAACCAGGGCGACAAGTTTCAACAAGCGATGAATTTTGGCTCGGGCAAGTTTTCACTTCGCTCTGAACGGAGAATCGCATATGCTGAACAAACCATCATCGTCGGACACTGACGACAAATTATCCCGCTTGAGGATTCATCATGGACCCGGCCCGCATGAAGCAAATTTTACCATTCGCCAGTGATCATCATGCCCGGCGGACGTTTCTGCAGAACTCCGCTCTCGGGCTGGGGGGCGTCGCGCTGTCGACGCTGCTCAGTTCCGAATCTGCCGCCGACGAACGAGCGATGGCACTGCATGATTCGCATTTTCCACCGCGTGCGAAGAATGTCATCTTTCTGTTCATGGCTGGTGGCCCCAGTCAGCTCGAATTGTTTACGCCGAAGCCAGTACTCAATCAGTATCATGGACAAGCGCCGCCAGCCAGCATGACCGAAGGACGTCGGTTCGCCTTCCTGCCGGCCGATGCCAAACTGCTGGGATCAAATCGGCATTTCGGACGCTGGGGCGACTGCGGCATGGATTTGAGCGAACTGCTGCCTCATCACCGGGCCATCGTCGATGACGTGTGCTGGGTTCGCAGCGTTGCCACGGACGTCTTCAACCATGGCCCGGCCAAGCTGTTTATGAACTGCGGCTTTCAGGCACCCGGACGACCGAGTCTTGGCTCGTGGGTGACTTACGGTCTGGGCAGCGAATCCAACAGCCTGCCGGGATTTGTTGTTCTGCAATCCGGTCCGCGCGGACCTCGCGCAGGTAACACACTGTGGTCGAGCGGCTTCCTGCCGACCAGTCTGCAGGGTGTTCCCTTTCGGAGTAAAGGGAATCCTATTCTGAATCTTTCCAACCCGCCTGGAATCACGCGCGAAGCTCAGCGCGATTTCACAGACACGGTCGGACAGCTCAATCGTCTGCGCCTGGCAGAAGTGGGAGATCCGGAAATTGAAACTCGCATCAGCGCGTACGAAACAGCATTTTCAATGCAGATAGCGGCTCCCGAACTGACTCAGCTGGAAACCGAATCCAAATCGACACTCGACATGTACGGCGCGGTGGCCGGAAAGGGCTCGTTTGCCAACAACTGCCTGCTCGCCCGGCGACTTGTGGAACGCGGCGTTCGATTCGTGCAGTTGTATCATACGGACTGGGATCATCATGGTGGCAAAGGTGCCGATCTGGATGTGGCACTGGATGGGGTCTGCCGCGAAGTCGATCAGGCATCGTCCGCTTTGGTGCTGGACCTGAAAGCTCGAGGCCTGCTCGACGACACACTCGTGATCTGGGGCGGTGAATTCGGACGAACGCCGATGGGTGAACCGCGGGAATCCACCGGTCGCGATCATCACGTCGATGCGTTCACGATGTGGCTGGCAGGTGGCGGCGTGAAGCGAGGCCACATTTTCGGGGCGACGGATGAAATGGGTTTCGGCCCCGTGGAAAACCGCGTCCATGTCCATGATCTGCATGCCACCATTCTGCACCTGCTGGGCCTGGATCATAAACGCCTGACTTACCGGTCGCAGGGACGTGATTTCCGACTAACCGACGTGCATGGCGAACTCGTCAATGGAATCCTTGCATGACACATTCTTCCGTGCTGCTGAGTCCCAACCCATGCTGAGCCCGTCTGTTCTTTCCGCGCAGGATTTTGCGGATCTCAAGTATTCCCTGCCCGAAGCGGGGCGCTGGCATGAACTCCACGATGGTCAGACCGTGATGCTGTCGGCGCCGGATGACGTGCATGGCACGATTGTGCTCAATCTATCCCGCGCGCTCGCGGAGTGGTTCAAGAAACAGCCACATCAGACGCGAGGCTATGCATGTCATGATCTGGGTCTGCATGTGCATTCGGAACCGGATACGGTCTATGTGCCGGCGATGAGCATTTTCCGGGAGGGCAAGCCGTTCGGTCAGTTTGACAACGTGATCGCCACGGAAATTCCTCGGATCGTGATCGATGTGGCTTCGTCGAATGATCGCCGTTGTGAGATGCGGCTGCGAACAACGGCGTATCTGAAACACGGTGTCGAATGCGTGTGGGTGCCAGACCCGTTCAAGAAAGAGGTCCAGGTGATTCGCCGTTCCAGCCACACCTTGTCGCTGGGCAAGTGGCAGACTCTGGAAGTCGGCGACCTCCTGCCCGGCTTCACCATGCCCGTCGAAAATGTCTTCGTGCAGCCGAAGTGGTGGAACGACACATTGCCGCAAGCCTGAGTATATCCATGCGGCGTTGGAGGGATATGCACTCTTGGTTGGCATCAGAAAGCAGAGTCGAAATGAACATCGACACTCAAGCATCCCCGCCGCGAATCCGCACACGACCTTCCTCAATGATCCATAAATATCCCACGAGAGGTTCCACTGCTAATAGTGGAAGCACTTGTTCCAGAGTTCGCAGTATCGACTGTCGGCTCTGGTCGAGCAGCCGCAGGACAATGATTCCCGCATAGTCAGCTGGTGGATACTCTCGAATGTCCGAGAAGTCCAGATCGAGGGTTACGATGGCTCGCTGTTCGCTCCTGCAGACATCAGCGATCTGCCGATCGCCGCGCCCCCGCAGCCCTTGTTCGAAAACCGTCATGGCATCATGACCTGCTTCGCGGAGTAACTCAGCCGCTTCAGCATGCAAATTCTCATCGACCTTGAACAACATTAAGCGGCTCCCATGGGAAGCCGGATAATCCGTTCGTTGGCAAGAGCTGCCGCATAATGCAACGACGCTTGAAGGTCGGCGTCTTCAATCCGATACCCGCGAAGGATCGATTCGTGAGATTCTCCCGCTGCGAGATTGTCGAGAATTACCGACACCATAACTCGAGTCCCTTTAATGCAGGCCCGGCCGTGACAAACATTTGAATCGACACTAATTCGCTCCTGCCAGTCCATCGTCGGATTCCTCTGTCTTGCAAGTTCATTTCAGGTTGATCGACACAATGTTCGCTGGACAATGATTGCAGAATTTGTTGTTTGGCGTAACTGAGAGCACAGCGTAGCCAATTGGATTTTGTGAGGGTAACATGCATCCACTGTTTCTACCGATTTCAAGTGAGGCCTCTGTGATGCAGAAATGGTTCATGTGCGTTTGTCTGGCGGCATTCAGCTGTTCATCGGCGATTGCGGAGGACGCTCGGCGGAATGTGTTGTTCATCATCTCGGATGACCTCAACAACCTGCTCGGCTGTTACGGTGACCCGCAGGTGAAGACGCCGAATATCGATCGTCTGGCGACGCGCGGCGTGCTGTTCAACAAAGCGTATTGCTCGTTTCCGCTGTGTGGACCCAGGCGTAATTCGTTGCTCACGGGCCTGTATCCCAACAGCACCGGAATTCATGCAAATGGTCAGGTCTTCCGGCAGACCATTCCCAAACAACTGAGTATGCCGCAGGCGTTTCGCCAGCAGGGCTACTTTGCGGCACGAATCGGGAAGCTTTATCACTACAACGTTCCTAATTCGATTGGTACCAACGGACACGATGATCCGGGATCATGGGAGATGGAGCTCAATCCCGCAGGCGTGGATCGCCTCGAAGAACATCCGCACATTTTCAGTCTGATAGAAAACCAGTTCGGCGGAACTCTCAGCTGGTACGCGTCGCCGAAGAGTGCCGAGCATCATACCGATGCTTTAATGGCGAACGATGCGGACTGGGTGTTGGAACGATGTGCCCGCGAGAAACAACGTCCGTTCTTTCTGGCGGTTGGCTTCTTTCGTCCGCACACACCGTACGTCGCTCCCAAGTCGCCGTACTTTGACATGTACAAAGTTTCGGAGATGCCCGTGGTGCAGGGGATTGAAGAAGATCGAGCGGACATTCCGGCTGCAGGACTTGCCAGTCAGAAAAAGGAACAGGAACAATTAACCGATGAACTGCGCCGACAATGCCGCCAGGCGTATTATGCCAGTATCAGCTTTATGGACGCTCAAGTTGGAG
Organism: Planctomycetota bacterium; assembly: GCA_031416875.1. Lineage (GTDB taxonomy): Bacteria > Planctomycetota > Planctomycetia > Planctomycetales > Planctomycetaceae > SXXK01. The sequence goes on from JANOUN010000774.1 coordinate 6,560, forward strand.
TCGTTGTGGATTCGCTTGCACGTCACGGGCTTGTGGACAACACCGTCATCGTGTTTACCAGTGATCACGGTTATCACATGGGCGAACATGGACTGTGGCAAAAAATGAGTCTGTTTGAAGAGAGTGCCCGCGTGCCGATGCTGATCGTGGCACCCGGCATGTCCAAAGGAATGATCTCCGAGACTCCTGTGTCGCACATCGATTTGTTTCCGACGCTGGCAGAACTGTGCGATGTCCAAACACCGGACAATCTTCCGGGGCAGAGTCTGGTCCCCATGCTCAAAGATCCGTCACACACCGGACGCGGCTGGGCATTGACCCAGGTAACACGCGGAGGCCGGCGTCGCGATGCGAAGAACGGCAATGAAGTTGACGGTCCGTTCTTTGGCTATTCGCTTCGCACACCACGTTGGCGCTACACAGAATGGGACGGCGGCGATGCCGGTCGAGAACTTTATGATCACGACAATGACCCGCGCGAGTTGACAAACCTTGCTGAAAATGACGAACATAACGCGGTCAGGCATGAACTGTCGGTCTCCTTAAAGGACGCAGTGGCATCTACGCTTCCACCTGACGGAAAAATTCCTGAGTTACAGCCAGGCACCTGGGCTCCACTGCTTGTTGATCCCTGATTGCCCTGTGAAACAGCGATTCAACATTAACAACACGATCAACAATACGACTCGAAAACATCAACCACAAGGAACCACGCATGACCCAGTCCAGACTTCCACGACGTCAGTTTTTGACTCAATCCGCCGTTGCAGCGTCGGCTCTGATTGCCATGCCGGCCATAGTTCGCGCAGCCACTCTGCGGCAGGAGTTACACGTCGCGGCAATCGGCGTCAACGGAATGGGATGGGCGGACTTATCCAGCATCGGATCACATACCAGCGTGAAATTCGTCGGATTCTGTGACATTGATGTCGCTCGATTTGACAAGGCCGACGCAGCGTTTGCGGGCGTGCCGCACTTTGCCGATTATCGCCGATTGCTGGCCGATCTCGGCGATACGGTGGATGCTGTGATTGTTTCGACGCCGGACCACATGCACGCTCCGATTGCCATGGCGGCCATGAAACTTGGGAAGCATGTGTACTGTCAAAAGCCACTCACGCATACCGTCTGGGAATCACGTCAGATGCGGCTGCTGGCCGAACAGAAAAAATTAACGACTCAGATGGGAAATCAGATTCATTCAAACGCCGAATACCGTCTGGGCGTCAAACTCATTCAGGACGGAGCGATTGGAAAAGTCCGTGAAGTGCATTCGTGGGTCGGGGTTCAGGGGCGGCAATACTGCAATCGCACGGATCGACCTGCAGACGCTCCGGTTCCTGAGGGCGTGGACTGGAACCTGTGGCTGGGGGCGGCTCCCGAACGTTCGTATGCGGCAGACGTCTATCATCCATTCAAATGGCGCGACTGGCAGGACTTTGGATCCGGAGCATTGGGAGATTTTGGTTGCCACATCCTTGATCCAGTCTTCACCGCCCTGGGAATTCATGCACCAATTTCGATCGAAGCAGAAAATGACGGAACAACATCTGAAGTCTGGCCTGGCCCGGAAACCTTAACGTTTGAGTTTCCCGGTACAAAATGCCCTTATTGTGATGAT
>JANOUN010000775.1:0-2846 GCA_031416875.1 Planctomycetota bacterium
CTCGTACTCTTTCCAGCCAAGCAGCGACTCCTCGATCAGCAATGCAGCAGCGCAAACATACGTTCGCGTTCAACTTTTGTCGTGGCCTGTCCGGATTCAATCGCACTGCGAAACGCCGCAAACGATTCGACACTGCCAATCGCATTCCGCTGAAACACGCGGCGAGTTTCCGGACGCTGAACTGCGACACGAAATTCTGATAACAAACGATCGACCGCCGCGTCCGGCACGGTCAGTTCCGACGCCCTGCGCCGCAACACGGATTCTTCCGGCATGGCCGTCGCGTCGTCGAGCCACTCGATGCATTCGAACCACGCATGCATCACCGTCCCGCGTGTTTTCGGATCAACGATCGTCCGCACACCGGCTTCAGCGATATCCGTTGACGCTGGTATTGTTTCACGCCGCGCGATGAGTGACGTCACGGCCGGAAGATACAGCCGCGTTTCATCATGCCGTGAAGGGGCTCGTCGCTTGATTCCCCGTCGCCGTCCGTCTGTCATCGGAGCCAGGCGCACATGCGGCACGACAAGAGATCGTGTCTGCCGTTTTTCAGTCTCGATCGTTGTCATCTTCGACACAGATTTGTACCAGTCCGGATCGCCGGTTTCGTACAGGATGACGGAGGCTTCAGCCTGAGACTGATCGGTCAATGACGCCAGCAGCAGGCCGGCGAATGTTTTCGGTGGCTGTTTGCTGGTGATCGGCTTTGTCAGCATATGCATCGCATGCACGGCGCGAGTGAGGGCTACGTAGAACACAGACAGATTATCCGAGATCTGTCTTGCAACGGTGTCCTGAAACGCGGCCTGAAGTCCAGGCGGCAGCATAGGCCACAGCGCTTTGTTGCTCCAGACGCAGACGCGGTCCGGCACTTCGCCCGCGCCGGGGCCGGTGAACGCGGCTTCCGGTGCTTTGAAGATCGGCACTTCCAGATCGGGCAGGACAACCACATCAAACTCAAGCCCCTTGCTTTGATGAATTGTCATCACGCGAACCGGTGCGGGTTCTGACTTCTGAAATTTGCTGTTTTCCAGCAGCCGCACAAAGTCACAGGGATTGAGCGATCCCGTCTGATCAAACTGCCATCCCTGCGCCACAATCTGCTGCAGACGCAGTCGATCGCGGGCCGTGCAGATATCGCGGACAGATTCCGACAGCGTCTGCAATGATCTGCCGTAACCTTCGTCCATCAAACGACTACGCAACTGGGCGGCGACCGCTTCTGCCTGCCCGGCATTCTTCCAGTCGCGCAGGCCGGTGATCGGCCCCAGCGGCGAATTTGCAACGTGATACCGCGATACCAGGCAACCGGGATGTGACGTCAACTGCAGCAGCGACAGCAGCGCCAGCACTGCTGCGCTGTCGGTCGGTGGTGTTCCTCCTTCTTCACTCGCAGGAACATGGAGTTGCGACAGCTCATGGACAATTCTGGCGACTGCGTTGTTGGTTCGGGTCAGGACGCCAATCGTCGCACCAGGAGTCTGCAGGTGCAGCTCACGAATCTGTTCGGCCACCCAGCGATGCCACGGGCCGCGACGTTCGTCGGCAGAGTCACCTTCCATCACGGGCGACGAACGAAAGCAGACGTAACCAGGCATCGATTCGTTGGCGGTCGAATGCTCAGGAAATCGATTGGACCATGCGACGCACGGTGCGTGATAATCCTCCAGATTTGAATGGCGTGCGATGTGCTGGAAGATCGTGTTGACAGCGTTCATTACGGCCGGAGCCGACCGGCGACTTTTGTCCATCGGTTCATCAACGATTCCCGGCACGGCGTCAGGCACGGCATCCAGAATCTCCGCCACTCCGCCACGCCAGCCGTAAATCGCCTGCTTGCCGTCACCGACGCAGAAGAAGCTGTGCTTTTCGTGACGATCCAGATTCTGAGTCAGCCGCTTCAGAATCTTCCACTGATCCGCCGAAGTGTCCTGAAATTCGTCGAGTAACAGATTGCGGATCGAACTGTCCAGGCGAAAACTCATGCGATCACCGCTGGCCGCTTCGACAGACTTTGCCAGCGTGCGCGTCACATCGCCAAAACCCATCCAGCCGTGATCGGCCCGCAGACGTGAGTATTCCCGATCAAAGCGCGTGATCAGATTGCGAATGGCACGCATCTGCAGCGCCAAACGGTCGAGCAGTTCGGCTTTGGCATGATTGAGCAGCGGACGGTAGGCGGCGATCAGTTCTTCGCTGATCTCTTTGCGGCTGTATGTCGTTTCCCCCGCCAGCACTTTTGCGGCGATACCGGTCGTTACGAATTCATCCCACTGTTGGGCCTGGAAGCGGTTTGCATCCGCTGCGCGGGCCTTCTGGTAATTCTTGTCCTCTGGCAGCGCGCACGAGTTAAGGTCGAGAAGTGCCTGCTGGAATTGTTCGGCTGTCAGACGCGGATATTGTGGCAACTTATTCCATGCTTCGTCGTCGGTGAGCAGAAACAGTTCGTGGAAACTTTTGACAGTTTCATCGATCAGATCGCGTACACTGCGCTTCGAACGACCTTTTGCCAGCATGTGCATCAGGTTCTGAGCGTCCTCAGGCACTTGCTGCGACAGGACGGCGTCGATGGCCTGTTCGCGAAGTTCGGCATCGGTGTGTTCATCGATGATACTCCAGCCAGGCGGCAGCCCGAGTTCCAGCGTGAGACTGCGGGCCACCTGCTGAAAAAAACTGTCGAGCGTACAGACGCGCAGCCGATGCAGATTCCGTGTCACCTCGGCGAGCAACTCGCGCGCCCGGGGCTTTGTGATGTCCGGCTGGTCCAGGAACTCGGCCAGTTTCTTTGCGGCCTTCGTGTCGTCGGCTGCTTCGGCCAGTCGCAACAGCACCCGTCCCAGAAT
>JANOUN010000776.1:0-2427 GCA_031416875.1 Planctomycetota bacterium
AGCTTATCGCACAACGGCACACTGGGGTTTTCGTCACGAAGCAAGTCGCTCAGTGTGGTGGCTCGAAAGGCCTCTTCCATCGATTGCAGTGCTTTATCCATGCGGAAATGCAAGGCACACAACCGAGTTCCGTGAGACTTCAGGTCCAGTGGGCATTGGTTGATGCGTTTAATCGGATCGACTGCGTTCACGACGTCCAGGATTGTCAATTCGTCCGGTGGCTGAGCCAGTGACACACCGCCACCGATCCCGCGTTGAAGATGCACAATGTTTTTTTCTTTCAGTCCCTGCAGCACTTTCGCCAGGTATGCAGGCGGGACCTGCGTGACTTCGGCGATCACGGCCGTCGTCTGCGGTTCGGGAGCCCGCATGGCCAGATGCACCACGGCTCGAAGTGCGTATTCGACAGTTTGAGAGAGCATGATGACTTTCGGCAAAACAGCCTGGTCTGCACCTGCGGATGGGAGAATTCTCAACGCGACACATCCGACATTGTGGACGATTCCTGCCAGAACTTGAAGTTGGAGGTTCTGCAACGCGACGTAATTGCCGGATATCACACTCAAACGAGATCGCCATGCCCTTGGGTTGCAAGTCAGTTACTGCGGTCGATAACCTGCGTCGGTGGTTGTGGAAACTTTTGACATCAGGCCATTATACGAAGGAGTGAGATCCATGTCGGACATTCGAAAAGGTGCAGTGACACTGAAGGGAAACCCCGTCGATCTTGCCGGCAACGCACTTGCGGTCGGCTCGAAGGCACCGGAATTCTCGTTGCAGAATAATGGACTTGAAGAAGTGACACTTGCCAGCAGCAACGGCAAGACACGGATCATCGCCACGATCCCGTCGCTGGACACATCCGTCTGTCACACTGAGACGAAAAAATTTAACGACCAGGCAGCTGCGCTGTCCAACGTCGAGATTCTCGTCGTCAGCATGGACCTGCCGTTCGGCCAAAAGCGATGGTGCGGTGCTGAGAACGTTGACAAAGTGAAGACTCTGAGTGCCCATCGCTGCACAAAGTTTGGTGAAGACTATGGCGTGCTGATCAGCGGTGGTCCGCTCGACCGCTGCCTGTGCCGCGCTGTCTTCGTAATCGGCGCTGACGGAACCGTGAAGTATGCCGAGTACTGTCAGGAAATCGCCGAACATCCGAATTACGACGCCGTCCTGGCAGCTGCAACGTAGGCGTGTGTCTGTCCGAGTAGTACGTCCCGGGAATCCCATGAGCCCCAACTATCAGGCACGCCGCGCAAAGCTGCGGCGAGCATTGAAAAAGGCTGGTTTCGAAGTTGATGGCCTGATCATCAGCGGTTTGGCAAACGTGCGCTATCTGACGGGGTTCACGGGGGATTCTTCGTGGTTGTTTCTGACAGCGACAAGTTGTGTTTTGCTCAGCGATACACGTTACGAAACGCAACTGGCTGATGAGTGCCCGGGTTTAGACGTCGAAATTCGCGACTCAGGCAGCACGATCAATGATCTTTCCGCAAAGGTCGTTGCCAAATCCAAATCCAGGCGAGTCGGTTTCGAAGCGGATCATACGACTGTTGCTCAGCACAGCGCGTTGTCAGAAAAGATGACGACCGCCACACTGGTCGCCACGAGCGGTCTTGTGGAACGGCTGCGCGAAGTGAAAGACCCGTGGGAACTGACACAGATTCGTGCTGCGATTGAGTATGCTCAGCGTGGTATCGGCGTCGTGCGAAGTTCGCTTCGTGCTGATCAGACGGAGACGGAGATTCGATATTTGCTCGAAGCCGCCATGCGAAGTTTCGGAGCGAACGGTACGGGATTTGAACCGATTGTGGGTGTTGGTCCTACGGCCGCATTGCCGCACGCTCATGCAGGAATGCGACGCATCGCTGAACATGCGGTGTTGCTGATCGACTGGGGCGCGTCCACAGATTCGGGATACCGGAGTGATCTGACCCGCGTGTTCATCACAGGCAGGCCGACGAAACAGATGGAACTGGTTTACAATACGGTTCTTGCGGCACAGCAAGCCGCGATTAAGGCGATTCGCCCAGGCGTGAAATGTGCGGATGTGGATAAAATTGCGCGAAGCCTGATTGAACGTGCGGGCTTTGGAAAATACTTCGGGCATGGTCTTGGCCACGGTTTCGGACTTGAGATTCATGAATCCGTGCGTGTCAGTCCTGTTTCTGACCGGGAATTCGAAGCGGGAATGGTCGTGACCATGGAACCGGGCATCTATTTGCCGGGTAAATTCGGGGTACGAATCGAAGATGATATTCTGGTAACCGGCGATGGAAACGAAGTATTGTCGAATCTTGAGCGGGAATTCGACCAGGCAATCGTTCCAATCCTTGCATAAATCCCAGCATTTCACGATCCTGCATCGACTTTTGTTTGACCCGTACAGGACGTTGCAGGAAACGTCCGGAGGCAATTTTGAAATGG
>JANOUN010000777.1:0-5869 GCA_031416875.1 Planctomycetota bacterium
GCCGGAAGGTTACACCATCAAACGCGCGATTCATCGCGGTGGATTTGGTGAAGTGTATTATGCGCTGACCGACGCGGGGAAGGAAGTTGCGCTGAAGCTGCTTCACAACAACATGGAAGTCGAGCTGCGTGGCGTGTCCCAGTGTCTGAATCTGAAGCACCCGAATCTGGTGACGATCTTTGATATGCGACAGGATGCCGATAAAGATCACTGGATCATTATGGAGTATGTCGGCGGCAAGGGCTTGTACGAAGTGCTGCAGGAAAATCCGACGGGTCTGCCATTGAATGAGGTCTTTCGCTGGCTGCACGGGATGACGGCAGGTCTGAGTTTCCTGCACGACCGCGGGCTGGTCCATCGCGACCTGAAACCTGCCAACGTGTTCAGTGATGCAGATCAGGTAAAGATCGGTGACGTCGGACTGTCAAAATACATTTCCGAAAGTCGCCGCAGTGCACAGACGCAGAGTGTCGGGACCGTTTACTACATGGCTCCGGAGGTGGCTCGAGGGCGATACGGTCGAGAAGTCGATGTGTATTCGCTGGGTGTCATCCTGTACGAAATGATCACCGGTCGCGTTCCGTTTGAAGGCGAAACGACGGCTGAGATTCTGATGAAGCATTTGACCGCGGAACCGGATTTGTCGGTGTTGCCTGAGAAACTGCGTCCAGTGCTGGCGGCGGCGCTGGAAAAGGATCCGAATCGACGCATCAGCGATGTGGAAGAACTCGAGCGCCGATTTCGGAAGGCGATTGAAGAATCGGGATTTGCGATCGAGAAGCCAACTCCCGTTTACGCTTCAAAGCCAGCGGCGAAGAAGTCCGCAACGGCATTGGCGTCAACTCTGGTTGGCGATCCGAATGTGATGGCAGTGAATGACGCGACCGGACTGGCTGGAAAGTGGAATTCTGCAAGAGAGTTTTGGAATACGCGAGTTCCGACGCCTGTGAAGTGGGTTCTGTGCGGTGCTGTGTTGTGGATGATTCTGCAATCAGGTGCGTTTCGGCCGCTCACGGCTGGAGGCGTGATTGGAGGACTCGCGTATCTGGTTTATCGCACGTTTTTTATGCCGTCACAACCGAGCCTCGCAACTCAGATTGCGGCCTCGCCGCGACAGCCACCGCAGGCCGGAAAGCCACCACTTGCGGGGGCACCAATTTCGGCAACTCAGATGCCGGGACCGGCTCAGGCCGCGCCGGTGATGGTGGGGGCTCAGCAGCGATACATGGCACCGGCTCCTCAACCAATGCCGGTCTCCGCGATGTTTTATTCTCCGGCAACCGTGCGACAGATTCCGGGTGGTCAGCGCGCGACAGATATTACAACTTCGTTGTCCGTAGCACTGGCAGCAGCGGCTCTTGTGACAACGGCCGTGCATCTGGCAACGGACATGCTTCCGAAACCTGCCGACGTGGCGTTCTTCGGAACCGTGACGTTAATCGCGGCATGGGCTTTGATTGTGCCTGCGAAAATGTGGGAAGGCCGCAAGGGCGATACAATCCTGCGGCGTCTGATTCAAGGGAGTCTGGGGTTGGGTGTCGGAGCCGTTGCGGGCGTTCTGCAGCAGTTTCTGATGCTCAGCGAGACACCGTTACTGCATACAGACGGGCACGGCGCCTTCACGGACGGAACCATCGGGCGGATTCATATGCTGCAGAACGGTCTGCCGACGATGGCCGGATTCATGATGTTTTTCGGATTGTTGTTTTTGATTCGTCGCTGGTGGTGGCAGGCCGACAGTTTTCGTAAATCACGATTTCGGATTTCGACATCGCTTGTCACTCTGTTCCTTGGTGTCGTGCTGTCGGCAATCCTGCCGTTTCCAGAACAGTTGGGCGCGATCTGGGCGTTGGCGATTTCAGCCGTTGTGCAGCTGTCGTCAGGCTGGACCCCGCAGGAAGACCGATTGCTTGCGCCATTGCCCGGATCGGCTCAGGCCGCTCCCATCATGGCTCAGGTGCGTCACCCGGTCGGGGCCGTTCCAACTGCGGCCGGACAAAGGATGTAGTGTCAGTGGAACATGTTTGCCCTGCTTTCTGAGGCGGGGTTTGACGGGTCGGAGACTCGTGCCACAGTCGTTGCAGCCTGAATGCTGTACTTCAACGTTGATTGGGATGTGACTTTATGCAACAGACAAACATCAGCATCTCGTTCTTTGGCGTGATCTTCATCGTCATCATCCTGATCACGATTGGCCTCGGCGCGCTGAAACTGTTATCGCTGCTCGTGAATGCGCTGATGGGACGAGGGAAGCCTCAGCCGCCCGCGAAGGTAGGAGCGTGGTCCGGGCTCGTGACGGCGCTGGTTGTAAGTGCAGCGATGTTTGTGGGGCTGATGGCAATTGCGATGCTGTTTTACGCGCGAACGGCTTCACCGCGGCATGCCGTCACCGTGAATTCTCAGGAGCATGCAAACCTGCTGGAACGCGACGTAGTGGCAAGAGCTCGGGAACTGACCATCGCTGTTGAAGAGGAACAGGCGCATCGGGCTGCAGAAGTAATGGCTGAGGTTGCTGAGGAAGCCAGAGTTGAGGCCGAGGTTGATTCTTTGGTGACGACCGCGGACACGAAAGTCGATCCTGCGGCGGAACAAGCGGCGTTCATCGAAGCGAGCAAAGCAGAACTTCGTCAGTTGGTGTCGAAGATTGGGCAGTACGTGAGTTCCAATCTGGAAAAAGTCGGCGATCAAAAGGGTACGACGATTTTTGGACAAGCGGCGAAATCTGACAATGGGAATGTTGTCGTCATTCAGCCGTCCGATGAAATGGTCCGCCAGATCCTTGGGGCATCCGGTCAGGACCTGCTCAAGTCCTTCAATTCCGAACTGCCTGATCGCATTCGTCAGACGTATGCTTTGATCCCGCTCACCCCGCCGGTGGGATCGACGGTTCCGGTTAATCCTCTGCTGGCTGCTGGCGGACTGGAGTCGATTGCCAATTCGATCGTGTCGTTTGTAGAAAGGGCTGAGTCCCCGGGGGCAGTGGACGAGACTGTGGTTGAGTCGGCCGAATTGCCTTCTCAGACGGGCGGTGAACTCACCGTACAGCCGGAGATTCCTGCGACGCCGAAGTGGATGAAAGAAACGGACGGGCGCAGAATGGTAGTGAAGACAAAACCAATCCTGGAGGGCGACGATGAGGACGCCCTGTTGACGGTCGCGATCAATGAAGCACTGGAGAAGCATGTCCAGACTGTGACCTCCACAATGAACTCAACTTTGCACAAACAGGCGAAGTTTGTGCATCTGGAATTGCCGCAGGCGACAGCCATGGAATGCGTTGTCGATACGTACGACCTTGATGAAACGCTGGAAACAGAAATCGCGGGAGCAACAAAGTTTCAAGTTCGCTATGCGCTGCTGGAATTCCCTGAAGCAGTCGATCTGTTCGCGGTGCGACAGATTCGCCAGTCCATCCAGCAGGATCGGATCATGGCACTGGGAATTGTTGTCGGATTGACCTGGTTGAGCGTCTGTTCGGCCGGATTCGGAATTCGACAGTGGCGAAAGGATACAAGACTGCGGAGGATGGCTGCGGCTCCTCTGTTTGCGATAATCACGCTTCCCACGCTGCTGGTCGCCGTTGGCATGGTGGTTGCATTTTCCAAAGGCCAAGTGCCGCACCGGCCCTGGAATTCACAGCCCGTTTCGATTGATCTTGAGCATATGTGAGTGCCACTGACCACGCAAAAGCCGAGAAAAGCAAGGCAAAACTCAACTTCCCTCATTTCAGTCGTCCTCCTAAAATTCCAATCCTCTGCAGCAAGGCCAAATCGCCATCATGAACCGCGAAACGGATACTTCTCGGTCTTATGTCCTCAGTTTTCCCGCAACGACTGCGCGTGCATCCACGGTTCCAGCAATTGCTGCCGATCCTGCTGCTGGTCTGCGCGAGTGGCTGTGCATGGCACCAGCCGACTTTGCCGCTCGTGTTTCAGGCGGCTCAAACGCTTGACGGTCGCACGCTGCCTCCGCAGCGAGACTACTGGACTGCCTTTCGAACCCCGTCAAAGTTCAATGCCACGGGACTGTATCTGCTGGAACCCTATCAGCCGGGCCGCATTCCGCTGGTGCTGATTCACGGACTGGCATCCGATGCGCTGACCTGGGAAGAAATAATCGCCGCGTTGCGTTCTCACCCGGAAATTGCCGCTCGGTATCAGATCTGGGTCTATCAGTATCCGACAGGAAACTCCTATTTGAAAGCGGCGGCCGATCTTCGCAAAGAGTTGCAACGGACTCGCAGCATTCTTGACCCTGACGGCCGTGATCAGGCGTTCGATCAAACAGTGCTGGTCGGCCACAGCATGGGCGGGATTATTGCACGGCTGCAGGTGAGCTACAGCGATGATCGGCTGTGGCGCGCAGTCTCGGACAAGCCATTGAGCGAAGTGTTTGCATCAGGTCCGCTTCCGGACGAAACGGTGTCAGCGCTGTTGTTTGAACCGGTGCCATTCGTAAGAAAAGTGGTCTATTTTGCGACGCCGCATCATGGGTCGAACTGGAGCGAGCAGCCGGTGGGAAAATTGGGCCGCTGGCTCATCGATGTGCCGCAGCAGCTTCAGGAAGACTACATTGGCTTGATTCGCGGAAACCCGGGATTGTTTCGCAATCCTGCCGGTCGACCGCCAACAAGCATCGATCATCTCTCACCCTGCAACAGCATCATGCAGGCCACGAGCCAGCTTCGTTGTTCAGATCTGGTCTCGACACATTCCATCATCGGCATCGGTTTCCTGCTTCCGGATCTTCACTGGGGAGACGGAGTCGTCGCCATACCGAGTGCTCGCATCCCGTCTGTTCAGACAGAATTCTTTATTCCTGCGACGCATTCCGGAATTCTTCGAAACCGGGCAGCCACGGCAGAATTCATGTGTATCCTGCTGCGATGACCATGAACGTTCAGGAGCCGTCCGAGTTGTCCATTCGAAACCTCAATCAGCGTGCCGCCCATTTGACGGAATTCGCGATGTCTCGCGGGGAAAGCCTGCGAATTGGAATCCGCGAACACGGTGGAGTCCGCGTGCTGGACTTTGGAGTCACGTCCGAAGGCGGTCTGGAAGCAGGTGTGCTGCTCGCGAAAATCTGCCTCTCGGGCATGGCCGAAGTTGGAATCGTGCAGTCAGACTCACGACTTCCCGACGTGCCACAGGTTTTCGTGCAGACGGATCACCCAATTGAAGCCTGTCTGATGAGCCAGTATGCGGGCTGGAAAATTGCTTCCGCGGATTTCTTCGCGATGGGTTCCGGCCCGATGCGTGCCGTCGTGCGCAAAGAAGACATCTTCCAGCATCTGCCGCAGACCGAAGACGGACAGCTGGCCGTCGGCGTGCTGGAGTCAGGTTCGCTGCCGACTCAATCTGCGATCGATTTGATTCGCGAGTCGTTGCCGACAGAATGTCGACTGACACTGGCGGTGGCCCCGACGGCATCGCAGGCCGGAAACATCCAGGTTGTCGCGCGGTCGATCGAAACGGCTCTGCACAAGTTGCACGAGTTACACTTTCCGTGCGAGCTGATTGTCAGCGGCACCGGAATCGCACCGTTGCCGCCGGTGGCAAAGAACGATCTCCACGGAATTGGACGTACCAATGATTCAATCCTGTACGGCGCCACGGTCAATCTGTGGCTCCGTTGCAGCGATGATGCGATCGAAGCGATCGGAGCAAAAGTGCCCTCCAATTCTTCAGCGTCGCACGGCCAGACATTTCTCTCCCTGTTCAAAGCTGCGAATCATGATTTCTACGCCATGGACGCGGCGCTGTTCAGTCCGGCAGTTGTCGTCTTTCACAATCTTCGGACCGGGCGTTCTTTTCGGTACGGCACGCTGTTACCGGAACTTCTGCGCGATTCGTTTGGAATGGCTTAATCC
>JANOUN010000778.1:0-3331 GCA_031416875.1 Planctomycetota bacterium
CTCGACTACTACATCGACAGCCTGACGCTGGTGATGTTCACGATGGTCACCTTTATCGCGACGTGTATCCACTTATTTGCCATGGGCTACATGTCAGAAGAGCTGACCGAAGAACTCGTCGATCACAGTGCTCATCTTTCCAATGGGCACCATGTCCATCGACCAGGTCGCTATTACCGGTTCTTTGCGTTTTTGTCACTGTTTTGCTTTTCGATGCTGGGACTGGTACTCGCTGGCAACATTTTCCAGGTATTCATTTTCTGGGAACTCGTCGGCATCTGCAGCTATCTGCTGATTGGTTTCTACACGGAGCGCAAGTCCGCTTGTGATGCGGCAAATAAAGCGTTCATCATGAATCGCGTCGGCGACTTCGGCTTTCTAATCGGGCTGATGGTGCTGTGGACGTTCTTCGGGACTTTCCGCTTTGGCGAGACCGTGGATGACAATGCCGACGTTGTGCAGGCAGGTTTGTTCCAGATGCTGCCTCGCGATGAAACGGGCAATGTGCTTCGCGATGCAACCTCCGGCGATGTGAAGCTTGGTGCGGTCACTGCCGCAGATCAACCCGCCGGTCAAAGAACAATTCCTTATTCTCTGCTCGTGGTGGCCGGACTTGGTGTCTTCGCGGGTTGCGTCGGCAAGAGTGCTCAATTCCCGCTGCAGACATGGCTTCCGGACGCGATGGAAGGGCCGACGCCGGTGAGTGCGCTCGTGCATTCGGCGACGATGGTCGCGGCGGGCGTCTATCTGGTCGGACGTTTCTATCCGATGTTTGTTCAGGAAGTTTTGCTGACCATAGCCTATGTCGGATGCATTACACTGTTTATGGCCGCCACGATCGCAATCGTCGCGACCGACATCAAGAAAGTGCTCGCCTATTCAACGATCAGTCAGCTGGGTTACATGATGCTCGGCCTGGGTGTGTTTGGTTGGGGCGCTGGCTTGTTTCACCTGATCACCCACGCATTCTTTAAGTCATTGATGTTCCTGTGTTCCGGCAGCGTGATTTACGGCTGCCATCACGAACAGGAAATGCCCAAAATGGGCGGGCTGTGGAGAAAGATGCCGATCACCGCTTTCACAATGCTGGTTGGTGTGATTGCGATCAGCGGTCTGGCGATTCCGGGGCTGGTTCACTGGTCTTCAGTGTTTGCGTTTTCCGGTTTCTTTTCCAAAGATGCCGTGGTGGCAACATCGTTGGCATTCGTGAAGGGCAACCCATCACATTTTCTGCTCTTCATCGTGCCGCTGGTCACAGCAGGCATCACGGCGTTCTATATGTTCCGCCTGTGGTTCTACACTTTTGCCGGTAAGCCTCGCGATCAACACATCTACGATCACTGCCATGAATCACCGTGGATTATGACAGGCCCGTTGCTGGCGTTGTCATTCTTTGCCGCGTTCTGTGCCATCGGTGGAGAAGATGGGCCTCTGTACCGCTTGATCACTGGCGATCAACCAGCCCATATTGCGCACGGCATTGCGGCGACAGCAGGTTCCGGTGAACTCACGCTCCCTGGTCATGAGGCGATTCATGCCGTCCATGGCACTGCAGGCACACTGGCTTTGATTGCTGCCGCTTCAGGTACGTTCCTTGCGTGGCTGCTGTATGGCACGACGCTGGTGAATGTCGCGGAGATCAAGCGTCAACTGTCGGGGCTGCATGGCTTCCTTGCCAACAAGTGGCACTTTGATGAAATGTATGACGCGCTATTCATGAAGCCGTCGCATGTCGTCGGAAAATGCTGTGTGTGGATTGATAAGACCGTCTTTGACGGCATCATTCATGCTTCGGCAAAGGTGATGATTTTTGTGTCCAAATGGGACAAATTGTTTGATGAAGCTGTCGTTGACGGTTTCGTCAACCTGCTGGGAAATTCCACATTTGCTGTCGGGCGTTCGTTGCGAGTCATTCAGACCGGACGACTGCGGCAGTATGTGATGTTTATAGTTGTGGGTGTTGTGGCTCTGTTTGCAATTCTGTACACGACCTTTCCGGGTTAGACGATGAATCCTGAATTCTTATTGACAGCCATCATTTTCGCCCCCTCTGTCGGCGCGCTCTTTTTGGCGCTGCTGTTTGACAGTAAAAATGCGGAAGCGATGCGATTGTTCGCCTTTGCGACGACTGCCGTTACGTTCGGCCTGACGCTGGTGCTGTGGTTAGGCGAATTCCAGTCCGACGCCCCGGGTATGCAGCTGGAGGTCGTGAGGGCCTGGATCCCAACATGGAATGTTTACTACCGTCTGGGAGTTGATGGCATCAGTCTGCCGCTGGTGTTGCTGACGAGTCTGGTCAGCATGTTGTCGATGGGTGCCAGCTGGAATATCACGAAACATATCAAGGGTTACATGGTTCTGTTTCTGCTGCTGGAAACGGGCATGATGGGCGTTTTTCTGGCGCTCGACTTCTTCCTGTTTTACGTGTTCTGGGAAGTGATGCTGCTCCCGATGTACTTCCTCATCGGCGTTTGGGGTGGGCCTCGCAAAGAATACGCGGCCATCAAGTTTTTTCTGTACACGCTGGCGGGAAGCGTGTTGATGCTTGTCGCCATGTTGATGTTCTATTTCAACAGCGATGTCCAGGCGGATGGCTTCAATCTGATCAGGTTGGCCGAAGCAGCGACGAGTGGTACATTGCTGAGCCCTTCCATGCAGATCACCGCGTTCATCATGCTGTTCATTGGCTTCGCAATCAAACTGCCGGCTTTTCCGGTTCACACCTGGTTGCCTGACGCTCACGTGGAAGCCCCGACCCCGATCAGCATGATTCTGGCCGGCGTGCTTTTGAAAATGGGTGGCTACGGCATCATTCGGATCGCGTTTCCCCTGTGTCCGTATGGTGCCCAGTACCTCGCTTACTCGATGGTTGCGATCGGTGTGGTCAGCATTATCTACGGTGCGTTCGCAGCTCTCGCGCAAACGGACTTCAAACGTCTGGTTGCCTATAGCTCCGTGAGTCACATGGGTTATGTGTTGCTGGGTCTGGCTGTGTGGAAGATCAACGAAAAGACCGGGGAGACGATGAATTCTGAGTACTGGCAGATGGGCCTGAATGGTGCCATGTTCCAGATGATCGCTCACGGGATTTCATCGGCTGGCATGTTCTTTATGGTGGGGGTGATTTACGATCGAGTCCATCACCGCGATCTGAACAAATTCGGTGGCCTGATGGGCAAGATGCCGCTCTACGGTGGGCTGTCGGCTGGTCTGTTCTTCGCTGGCTTGGGTTTGCCTGGACTTTGTGGATTTATCGGCGAAGTCTTCGTGGTGCTGAGCACATGGAGCTACAATCCGGCTCTGGCCATCGTGGCGGCATCCGGCGTGATAC
>JANOUN010000779.1:0-2298 GCA_031416875.1 Planctomycetota bacterium
TCGGATCGAACCAGTACGTGACATCTCAGGCAAGAGCATGAAGCTATTTCAGATAACCGCGTGTGACAGGAACTGCATGAGCATCTTGAATTTTTATGACAAAAAGCGAATCACAATCACGAGCTCGAAAACGTTTTTCAAAAATGTTCTGAAAAATGATATTTCGGGGTGCGCAAAGAAGGCGCCGATTTCGTTCTAAAAAGGGTACTTGACAATGCTAGAAGAGCCCCGCACCAGGCACCAGTTCAATGTATTTCTTGCCCGGAGCCTCTTCCAAGATCTTCGACTCAGCCTCATTCTGGACGATCTCGCCATCCTCGTTACGATGCGCGAAAGCGCTCAAGCGCCCGGCTTTGAGAAAGAACGCAATCGCCTGTTTCTGCGTCGCACGCTGCTGGGGGACTTCGGACGTTCGGCTTCTGAGGCTGGCCTCGTTCTCAAGCCGCTGCTTCTCCAGTTGCAGCCGTTCCTTTGTTGCCGTCAACAGTTGAGCGAGCCGTTCCAGTTCCCTGGCCGTCTCTTCAAGGTCCGCCTGAGATTCGGCGACGTCCGTCAGTTTCTGCGCACGTTCTTTCATCAGTTCGTCACTGTCGTCGTCGAGCGAGCGGAGTGATTCCAGCAGACCGAGACTTTCCGGATCGGCAAATCGCCGTTCCAGATCTTCCTTTTGCCGCACGGCCTGACGGAGTTTTGTGAGTTTCGATTCGGATTCCGTCAGTTCACCCCGCAGCCGCCGCAGCGCGCGGCTGGATTCTGCGCTGGGGGCAGACGGCGCAGCATCGCGGCTGATCTGACTTGTCAGAATCACTACGAGCATGGCGATGAACAGGATTCCGCCAAACGTGTTGCAGATCGTGTCCAGCAGCAGATCCAGACTGTCGCCGACGGGTGCAGCTTTGCGACTCATTGCACACCCGCTCCTGTCTGCGCATCAATCGCCGTCTGGTCGGACGGCAGCAGGTCATATCCGACGTCAAAGCGTCGGTCCTGGAGCGTCTTACGAATCGTCGCAAATGTTTCGATCGTGGTCGGCTTGACCAGCAGTACGAAGTACCGTGAATCCCGGTCCTGATCCTGCACCCATTGCAGGAAAGCGTCGGGGGTCTCAAACGACTGCGGCGGCCGGGCCAGCCCCATTTCTGCCGCCACGATCGAGGTTTCGTTCAATTCAACCAGCCACGGAGACTTCGCCGCGCCGGCTGGGCGATTGAAAATGACGCGATTGGATTCCTTCATCGCTGCGATTTGTCGGGCGATGGCTTCCTGCTCTTTCGCCAGAGCTTCGATCGCTTCCGGCGTGAGATCTTTCGCGTCCAGGCTCTGCTGTGCCCTGCGGGCATCGATCTTTTCCTGAGTCGACTGAATCTGCTCATTCTGTAACTCAAGTTCTCCAGCAGCCGCCTTCAATTCCGCCAGCCGTCGTCGCAGTGAATCCGCATTGAAACGAATGGTTGTCGTTTCGTCCAGAATCTTCTGCAGACGATCCAATTCCGACGTGCTTTCGCTGACGGCCTGTCGCAGCGTGTGTGCCACTTGAGACGACTTTTCTTCCTGGGGTGCGGCGGCAGCGCGGCTGAGATTCTGCACGAGTTCCACAGCCATCATCATGGTGATCAACAGGATGATGCCTGTGACCGATGTGATGATGTCCTGAAATGCGAACAGGGAAAAAGGAACTGCGGCTTGTTTGCGTCTGCCCATACGATTTTCTTTTATGATGCCTCGACTTGATTTGTAGGTTGGGACCAGCGACAGCGCAGGCCCACCTTTTGTTTCATCAATGGTGGGCCGGCGCGGCTTATCAGCCGCTGGTCCCGCCCTGGATCTTCTGTCAATCAACGAATCGGCCAGCGAAGCCCGCGTTATGGGAATGTAAACTCATGAACCAGCTTCAGAGCATCACCGGACCGCAGTGATCCGGAGAAGCTTTCCGATTTGTCTTTGACTTTAATGGTGACCTGAAACCTCGTCGGATCGCGGCCGCCGTGATTTGCATAGTGATGCACCATCACGCGAAATTTTCCTGTCGGGGATTCTCCTGTCGGCCAATACACGTTTTCGACTGGTCGCTGGGATGTCGGACCTCCGGCATTCATATCAACATCCAGTTCACCTCCACAGCTTGATTGCCGCTGGTTGTACCAGATTTTCTCACCGCCCGGCGTTTCCACATGCAGATCCAGATCATTGCCATTGTTCCATGCCAGCGAGATCTGCACATCTCCCGTCTTCGCACCGGCCGCACGAAGCCGGTCACCCAGATCAGAAAATCCGCTGCCGCCGCCAGCACCTTCCGGT
>JANOUN010000780.1:0-3847 GCA_031416875.1 Planctomycetota bacterium
CGGGTAGCAAAATCGTTCAACGCGATTCCGCAAACCAAATTCAACCCCCCAGTGTTTAAGCGGACCATTGAAAAGAATTAGGGACCAATTGTGTTGACGCGTCCGAAATGACGCCGAATTCCTCGATCGTGTTTACTGGGCCGGTTGTCTTGATCGCCTGGACCGACATGGCGGGGATTGTGCATTTTTCCAATTTCTACAAGTGGATGGAGCAATGCGAACACGAGTTCTTTCGTTCGCTGGGGCTGTCGATTGTGGGCATCGGACTGATGGTTCGACCATTGGCTGGCCTCGCGTTTCGTCTCAGTGCCGTTTTGAATTACCGGCTCACTACGAAGATGTGCTGGATCTGTTGCTGACGGTGCAACGAATCGGGGTGAAATCGCTGACGTTTGATGCGATGTTCACGAATAATGGCCGCAGTGTTGCTTGAGGTAATATGAAGACCGTTTGCTGCATCCTGCGGCCCGGGCAGCCGCTGGGGTCATTGGAGATTCCGGATGCCTACGGATCGAAAATGCAAGAATTTCGGGCACCCGACTGAAGTGCTCCTAATCCTCTGAAAGCTGTTCTGGACGCTTTGAAAGTCGACCTGTCGTTTTAGCGATCTTCGGGGTTCGGACATGAAAGTTGGTCGCGTTGCCCCCATGCGGAGGAAGATTGTTTATGGCTGACAAGTCAGAAAATGCCCTGCAAAGGGCTCGGGCAGCGAAAGGCATCGCTGAGCAAGTGTTTTTAAAATTGCTCGGTGACGTTGCGATTGGAATTACACGGATCGATGGTGCCTATGGACTGAAGATTAACGTCACGGAAGCTCCAGCCGACACGCTTAAACTCCCCAACAGCGTTGGGGGAGTGCCGGTTCAGGTTGAAGTCACAGGCAAAATCTGTAAGCGAATGATCGGGCCAAAGAACGGCTGAAGAGTCCTAAGGCACGGAGATGGGATCGCAAAAGACTTTGAGTGCTCGGCAATTGCAGGGATGCAATGAAGGAAAATCCCGGCCGACCGAGCGGCGGGTGTACGGCACCTAGCGGCCTGCCCCGGATTCGCGCATCATCCTCATGATCAGATCATCAAAACGAACGACCGAAGGCGATTGAGTACAGCCCAGATTGCAGGTACAGCAGTACTCGCGCACGGCGGTTTGATGGTCGGTGAAAAGTTGTTTGTACAACTTGAGATTGCGTTCGGTGACGGTCACCATCCGCACAGAACCGGATTCGATATCGACAAGTTCTGCGTCCCCCAGCAGTTCAGGGTCGGCCTCTTTAGGGTGATGCAACTGGATCACGTGTGCGTCGAAGCGGCGGTAGCGCAGCTGGTCGAGTCCTCGTTGAAAGCCGTGTTCATCAAACAAATCACTGACCACAATCGCAAGGCCCGTGTGGGCACCTCGATGCAGCATTCCCTGAACGGCCTTTTCGAGGTTTGTGTCGTCGCCGGAGGTTGGCAGTTCATTCAGAAACTTCATGATCGGAAGAATGCGGGCCTTGCCGCGTGTCATGGGCAATTCGGCGACAATGCCGTTGGTATACGCAATGACGGCGACGCGATCCAGGTCGGCAAGGGCGATATAGGCCAGTGCTGCCACCAGTTGTCGCGCCAGATCAAACTTTGACGGCGTGCCAAATGACATGCTGCGGGAACAGTCGAGCATCAGGTAGACGCGCAGGTCCTGTTCCTCCTGAAATCGCTTGAGCAGCAAATCGCCGTGACGAGCGTAGATGTTCCAGTCCAGATACCTCAAATCGTCACCGATGTTGTATTCACGGTGATCCGAAAACTCAATCCCGGACCCCATCTGCATCGTCCGCCGCTGCGCCAACAACTGACCTCGGAACACGCGCTTCGAGACGATCGACAGGTATTCCAGTCGCGTCAGAAAGTCAGCGGGAAACAGCATTTCTGCCCTCACGGCTTTTCTGGTTCATTTTCATCCAGCGTTCGCGCTTTGCCGAACGTCAGTGTCAATTCCTGTTCTTCGCGCAGGCGGCGGGAACGGATCTTGATGCGGTCTTTGACGAGATTTCGAGCCCCCGGCACGACGATGATGATCTGCACTCGGCTCTTAATCACATCAATGCTGCTGGAGGATGTGAGTACGACTTCCCTGCCGTTTTCCGCCGGAGCCCGAGAGGCTGAGGGCATTGCTTTGTCATAAGGCAGAAGCTGTTTGTAACCATCGGTGCCGATGACTTCACCCTTCAGGTCACTGACCCGATACTTGTTAACGTCTCCGGGCAATCGCACTTCGATCACAATCCGGTAGGGCTTCAATGGTTCGGGTGTGGCCGGAATTGTAAAGGCGGTAAAACTGCCTTTCGTAACCGCAAAGCCTGCTTCCGGAACCTTCAACAGAATTCCGCCTCCCTCACCTGCTTCGCCTTGAGAATCCGCCGCCGACAGACTGAAGGCTTCTTCGCTGGCGGACTTCAACCATGCAGAATCCGACTCCTGCAGGTGCTGAGCCAATTGTTGCAGACTGCTCTGCTGTTTTTCCATTTCGATATCAATGCTGCCGACGACCTCAAATCGCGGTAAATCGTCGAGGATGTCTTCGTCACCGAGCGAAGCGGAAATCGGCTCCTGCGGAGTCTGAATAAATTCCACCCAGTCAAAGCCGAAGATCGGCAACAGAATCAGTGCGGTGCCCCAGATAATGAGATGCAACATCGCCGACGAAAAAAAACTCATCGACGCCAGTGATGTCAGCGCGGCAGTGACGCGGCCAAAGAAGGAGTCGGATGATTCTTCGTCAGCGACTTCCGGCGGATCCACAACTGCAGGAATAATGACGACAGTGTCTTGCTCATCCACTGCGCGAGACGGCAGCGGAGGTGGCGACAGCATGTGTGTGCCAACCTGCAGTGAATCCTGCTCCGCAGCAGACTCCGGCATGGAAGTATTCTCAAGCCGCACGATGTGCAGCTTCGCCCATTGAGTGAGAATTCAGCCTGGTTAAAAACTTCTTGACCCGCGCCTGCCCACCAGCCATCTCCCGAACGCAATGCAGGAGATGGTGCCTGACCACCGATGCAACGAGGAAAAGTGGATTCCGCATGATCGCAGATTGACGGCATTCGTGTAAGTGTGACGTCCAGTTTCAGGTTCTCACACGAAAAAAGCCCGACCATTTCCGGTCGGGCTTGAATTCGGTGGCAATGTGGCCAGATTATCACTGCATAGTCGGGCCGGCACAGCGAATCAGATGGTCTTTGTCGATATAAACGACTTCCACCGACTGGTCCGTATGGCTGAAGGGTACTGGCCAGTAGGCACGAATCGTCTTGTCGTAGTAGACCGTGCACTTGTAGTGGCAGTGATGCAGGCGGCAGGGGCCAACCAGTGGATAAACTTTACATTCATCCAGACGGTCTACCATTGGTTCGACGACGATTCGGACATTGTTCCACTGAGTTTCCTCCAGGAACGCAAATCCGCCGGCCGGTGTGTCCGGCAACGATCGCATCACCTGGTCCTCACTTGGCGGATCGACGCAGAACACGTCGCCTTCGACCGGATCAAGCACAGGTGTGCGATCATAGCGTTCCTGAGTCCATAGCTTATCTTCGATCAGCTGACTTTTGTAAGCCGAAACCGGAACGGCAGGCAACGTTTTCCAGAACGTCATGCCTGTCCAGATCACTTCAATAAATCCGCCGGTCAGCAGACAACCGCTGTTCGTCATTGTTGACAGACAGATGACTGCCACCACTGCGTTGCGTCGCAATTTGCTGCCGAGCGTCTGCATGGGTTTCTTCCCGGTTTTCATCGTAGGCGAGTTCATGAATCAAATCCTGGCTTGCGGACCTGCTGCCGCTGATCTGCGACTGGCAAACCCAAAG
>JANOUN010000781.1:0-8228 GCA_031416875.1 Planctomycetota bacterium
TTCAAATGCTTCACAGTCGTAGGCCGGACCACGCGGAGCGCAGTTCCGGCAATTGAACTACCTGCCGTAACTGCGCTTCGCTGCGGTCCGGCCTACACCTACAACTTCACCGCTTCCAGCGCCACAAGGTCGATATCCAACCCGTCAAACCGCCCGTCGTGATTGAAGTCTCGGGCTTCGGCACCACCGTCCCGCAGTTGTCGAGCCATCGCGAATGCGTCCAGAATGTCCACGCGCCCGTTCAGATCCACATCGCTGCGGAGATCACCATCCGACGACGACGCATCCGATCTGGTCGCCACGCTGCTGTCCTGATCTGGTTGCTGTGGTCTCAAAGCGAAAAGCATCACGCAGACTGCCGCCACGGTCGATGCGATCGCCGTCCACTGCCATGCCGAGACTCGCCGTCGTCCTGCCGGTCGCAAAATTGCAGGGCCATGTGCTTCAAAGTACCGCCTCGCATCAGCCAGAATGGCGTGATCGATCTCCGACGGCACAGCCGGAATTGGCCCGTAGCGATTTTTCAGCGCCGCTCTGACTGAGTCCGGAAGTCCATTGTCGGCATCGTCAAGTTTTCTTTCGTCGTTCATACATTCACCTTTCGCACAGTCGTTTTTCGGTTGTAGCAGTAGACCGTCAGTGAGCCGAGCAATGTCATCAGTACCAACGGCCAAAGCGTCACAATGGCGATCGTGCCTTCGACCACAACCGTCCAGCCCAGAGAAAAGTTGTTTCCAACGCGAATCCAGAAGCCCGCCGATCGGGCGAATGTCTCATAGAAGGACACCCGGAGCGTGCTGTAGCTCTCACGATCCTTCATCAGCCGCAAACGCCCTTCGGTAGACTCTATTTCCGCCCGCAGTTTGTCGATCTGCTCTTCAATCTTCAGAATCTCCTCGACCGAATTCGCCTGCTTCAGCAATTCACGGTATCGCGATTCCGTTTCTTTCTTCGTCTTCAATCGGGCTTCGATGTCCACATATTCTTCCGTCACATCAATGGCCTGAATCGCACGCTTGTCGAACTGAGAAACGCCTTTTGAAACATCCTCCAGCAATCCATCAAACTCTGCCGACGGAACGCGGATCGTCATGGTTTGTTCAAGAACATCCGAATTTCGCAGTTCCCGGTCGTCCGCCAGATACCCCTGATGCTCATTCACAAAACTCAGAATGGCAGTGCGGGTCGCGATTCTGTCGTCCGTCTCAAACCGCAGTTCGCCTTCCCGGATGACGTGTCGAGCCGACTTCGTTTCTGCACCTGGGATCTCATCCGCGACCGGAGACTTCGCTGCGACTATCGAGTTGGCGGCAGAAGTCACGGCGAATTCGCCAGGCCCACCCGCCCCGCCGCAGCCAACGATTTCGGCCGACATCAAGAACAAGACAGCCGCTACCCATTTGACAGACATCGCTGAACTCCACACCGTGTTTCAAGGTTCCTCTCCTGATGAAGTGCGCTGAATATCACATTGGTTCAAAGAATCTGGAAACTTTTTCGAACACGGGGAAGTCTCAGCGAGATCGTGACGCCTGCTGGACAACCAAGAACCCCTGACAAAACAGGTAGCTGGATTCGCAAGAATTCAGAAAGGGGGCTGAATTCTTGCGAATCCAGCTACGAAGAACGGTTTTGTTAGGGGTTCTAACAGCATTGGGCCAGCGCCATTCCGCTCACGGATCGCAACGTCGTTTTTCATTGGTGATTTTTCATTGGTCATTGTGAATTCATCATTGGACATTTCCGCCACATGTCACCGGCACCGCACGAAAATCGGACGGACCTGCAGCTGGTGGAAGCTCTCAATCAAGGTGACGCGGCGGCGTTTGACGTGCTGTACTTTCGACATCGCGACTGGGTCATGCGCCTGGCAATGCGGTTCACTGGACATCACGAGGACGCGCTGGATGTGATGCAGGAAACGTTTGCCTATTTCGTCCGCAAGTTTCCCGGCTTTGAACTTACAGCGGCAGTCACAACGTTTCTGTATCCGGCTGTCAGGAATTTTTCACTGGCCGCGCGGCGAAAGCGGTTGCGGTCGGTGAGTGACAAACAGGACACACTGTCACTGATCCCTGAGACAGAGTTATCAGATACTGCGAATCGCGATGAGTTCACTCAAACGCTTGCCGGTCTGTCTGACGCTCATCGCGAGATCTTGCTGATGCGGTTCGTCGATGAGATGACTCAACCGGAAATCGCCGCCGCTCTGGATGTCCCGCTGGGAACCGTCAAGTCCCGCCTGCACCATGCGCTACTCGCGATCAGACAATCGCCTGAGATCCTGGGACGCCTCGCAGACGATTGACGCAGTTGGCAGGCAGCTTCTTCTGTTCGTCCGCTGATCCTGACAATTTCAGACATTGGTCATGGATCGATGAAGCTGATAATGTTCGCGGCACAGCGTCTGCTGTTGGAAGTGTCGCGCCGGTTCTTGAGGTCGGGCGATTCCCGGAACATCCCTTTTCACGGTCATTCCTGATCATGTCTCGCCCCATTGAAACCATCCGAAACATTGGCATTATCGCTCATATTGACGCCGGAAAGACGACAACCACCGAGCGAATTCTCTACTACACCGGGGCTTCGCACCGGATGGGGAACGTCGATGACGGGACCACTGAGACCGATTTCGACCCCGAAGAGGCGGAGCGAGGCATCACGATCTATTCGGCAGCGGTGACTTGTCCATGGAAAGGCTGCACGATCAATATCATCGACACGCCGGGACATGTGGATTTTACGGCGGAAGTCGAACGCAGTCTGCGCGTGCTGGACGGGGCGGTCGTCATCTTCAGCGCGGTCGAAGGCGTTGAGGCGCAGAGTGAAACCGTTTGGCGGCAAGCCACGAAATACCGCGTTCCCGGAATTTGCTTTATCAACAAAATGGACCGCATCGGAGCGAGTTTTGACCGCGTTCTGAATCAAATTCGCGACCGATTGAAGTGCAGGACGCTGCCGTTGCAGATTCCGATCGGAGCCGGACCGACGACAAATACCGACGGATTCACGGGTGTCATCGATCTGCTGACGATGAAAGCCATGTACTGGGATGCAGAATCCAGGGGCCTGGAATTCCGGGTGGAAGAGATACCGGAAAAATATCAGGAAGACGCAGATCTGTGGAGGTCGGAGCTGTTCGATGTCTTGTCAGAAATCGATGACGACGTCATGGCGGCCTGTATGGAAGGGGAACCCGTTCCACACGATATCCTGATTTCGGCCATTCGCAAGGCGACGCTCAGCGGGACGCTGCACCCCGTATTCTGCGGAGCATCGCTCGATTATATCGGCGTCCAGCCAGTGCTTGATGGCGTCCGTGACTTTTTGCCAAGTCCGCTCGATCGACCCCCGGTGGAAGGCCTGATTCCGTCCGGAAAACAGGCAGGCCAGACGGCAGTTCGCAAGCCTTCGGTGAATGAACCTGTCTGCGTGCTGTTGTTTAAAGTGCAGGCGGAGGCTCATGGAGACTTGTATTTTGCGCGTGTTTATTCCGGCGTCCTCACCGGGAATTCCAAGCTGTTGAACCCACGCACCGGTAAAAAGGAGATGGTCACGCAGCTCTGGCACATTCAGTCAGATTCGCGACAAAAGGTGGAAACAGTCGAAACAGGAGACATCTGCGGCATTATTGGACCGCGGGATTCTGCGACGGGCGACACTTTGTGCGACGCGCAGTCGCCGATCGCACTGGAATCCATCGTATTTCCGGAAACTGTGATCTCGATGGCGATTGAGCCAGAATCGAGCAATGACCGTAAGAAACTGGATGAAACACTCAAGCGGCTGGAGCGTCAGGACCCGACATTTCACGTCAAATCCAATACCGAAACCGGCCAGACGATTATCAGTGGGATGGGTGAATTGCATCTGGAAGTCATTCGCCACCGGATGGAACGCGATTTCAATTTGAAGGTGCGATTTCACAAGCCGCGAGTCAGCTATCGCGAGCGATTGACAGGCGAGATCAGCGTCAACATCGATTTTTCGAAGCATCTGCCGTCGGGCGTGATTGGTTTCGGCGTTTCGTTGCTTGCCAGAGAAGTCAAAGATGGCACAGGAATCACCGTTGGACATCGCCTGACACCGGAAGCAATCCCCAACCCATCCCTGCAGATCCTTCTGGAGTCAATTCAGAAAGAAGCGGAAGGTGGCGGGGTTTACGGCAACCCAATCATGGGGCTAAGTCTGATAATCACATCGGTAAGTTATCGAGACGGGGAAAGCAACGAAGTCGCCATTCGAACAGCGGCAGCGGATGCATTTCGAAAAGTCCTGAGCGACGGCAAGATGGTGATCCTTGAACCGATCATGTCCCTGGAAGTTGTGACACCAGAGGAATTCCTTGGAAATATCCAGTCGGATTTGAACTCTCGGCGGGCAGTGATACTGAATTCGTACCGGCGTGGGGACCTGTGCGTGCTTGAATGTGAGGCACCACTGGTCGAGATGTTCGGATATTCAAATCAGGTTCGCAGTCTTTCTCAAGGTCGAGCATCGTACACGATGCAGCCTTGCCGCTATGAAATTGCACCATCTAATGCGGTAGATCACATGATGTGATTTCAGTTTCAGAGACGTTCTGTCGAAGTATATGATTTCTCCTGGCTGTTGATTGACAGAATCATCGAAGAACTTTAGACTCCCCGATTCCCCGTTTTTCGGGTTATGGTTTCGTTTTACGTAACTTGTTTGCTCAAGGTGGTTTGCGGTGGCTGGTGCAGAAGAATGTATCCGGATTCGGATGGAAGCGTATGACCACTCCGTGCTGGATCAGTCTGCAGCGGAAATTGTCGATACTGCAAAACGTACCGGGGCAATTGTTCATGGTCCGGTTCCGTTGCCGACTCGAATCGAGCGGTATACGGTTCTAAGAAGTCCTCACATTGACAAGAAGTCACGTGAGCAGTTCGAAATTCGAACTCATAAGCGGCTGATCGACATCATTCAGCCCACTGGCAAGACGGTGGATGCTTTGAACAAGCTCTCCTTGCCGGCTGGGGTTGATATTAAGATCAAAGCGACGGCTACGGCTTAAGTTTTGATTGATCGCGATTGGTGTCGTCTTGTTCTGGCAGACTGTATAAGTCTGTCGCTTTCTATTTTCTGCTCGCGGGTGCAGAGCTATGTCAGTCGGATTGCTTGGTCGAAAAATTGGTATGACGCAGGTCTATGACGCCGATGGCGTGATTGTGCCTGTGACCGTCATTGAGGCTGGGCCGTGCGTAGTGCTTCAGATTCGCTCGATGGATCGGGACGGCTACGACGCGGTGCAGATCGGTTTCGGCGATCGCTCTCGGGCCAAGTCGTCTCGCTCAGTTCGCGGCCATGTCGCGGTACTGAGTGGCCGCCGCCAGCAGTCTCGCAGCATGGCGGGTGTGGCAGCGATCGCAAAGGCCGAATGTGAGCCGAAGCGTTTCGTGCGTGAGTTTCGCTGTAAAGATGCAACTCACGGTTTTGAGGTTGGTCAGGTTGTTGGGCCAGCGTTGCTGGAAGGCCTGAAGTTTGTCGATGTGATCGGTGTTTCTCTTGGTCGCGGTTTCTCGGGGGTTATGCGAAGGCATAACTTTGCCGGGATGCCCGCAAGCCACGGAGCCAAGCGAGTTCACCGTCACGGTGGTTCGATCGGTCAGAGTGCGGACCCCTCAAGGGTGCTCGCCGGAACAAAGATGCCAGGGCATTACGGCTGTGAGCGTGTGACATCCAAGAATCTGAGACTTGTGCGGATTGATGGCGAGTCGAATGTGTTGCTGGTTCGGGGTGCAGTCCCTGGTCCAACCGGTGGGTTTGTGGTGGTTCGTCGTTCCGTCAAAAATCGTATTTGATATTGGTCGGTGATTTCATGATTTCCGTTCCCGTTCGAGATATGGCTGGTGCAGAGTGCGGCACTTACGCTTTTGAGCCATCAGAGATTTCTGATGTCATTTGCAATCAGTTGCTGCATGACGCGGTCGTGATGTACAACGCAAATCGCCGTTTGGGTGAGGTGCAGACAAAATCACGCGGTATGGTGTCGGGTAGTACTCGGAAGCTGTTCAAGCAAAAGGGTACTGGCCGGGCTCGTGCCGGGGCGATTCGTACGCCGGTGCGTCGTGGTGGTGGTCACGCATTCGCGAAGAAGCCGCGCGACTACTACTACAGGATGCCGAAGAAGGCAGTCCGCAAGGCCATGCGGATGGCATTGCTCAGCAAGTTTCAGGATTCACAGGCTGTGATGCTGAACAACTGGCAGTGTACGGAACCTAAGACAAAGGTTGTGGCGAGATTCCTGGACGCAGTCGGTTTGGCTGGTAAGTCAGTGTTGCTGACAACCGAAGGCTTGAATACCAACGTCTGGAAATCCGCGCGAAATATCAAAGATGTGGTGGTGCTTCCGGGTTCCGATCTGAACGCGTATGCTCTGCTGCGTCAGCGGCATCTGGTGATCACAGTTGCCGAGATGGATCGGCTTCTTGGTCGCAATGCGTAATGTGTTGATGGCAGGTTGAGTTCAGGGTTTGGGTGATTCAATGAGTTCATTTTTTGTTAGTGGTGTCACGCTCGAAGCACATCAGGTCATTCGTCGACCGTTGGTGACTGAAAAGGGTACGCATCTTTCCGAGAAGCTCAATGCATACTCGTTTGAGGTGCATCCGTTGGCGACCAAGACAGACATCAAAGCGGCTGTGCAGCAGCTGTGGGATGTTCGAGTCGTGGCGGTCCGAACACAGACTCGGGTAGGTAAGCCGCGGCGCCACAAGATGGTCGTTGGGCATACGAAATCATGGAAAAAAGCCGTGGTCAAGCTGCATGACGAAGATCGAATAGCTTTCTTCTAGGATTTGGCGTCAAGGTCTGAAAGATTTTGGTCGTGTGGATGTGAGTGGCTGTCATGGGTATTCGATTTTACAAACCAGTTACGCCAGGTCGCCGAGGTGCTTCGGTCAGTGATTTCGCAGAAATCACCGACAAGAAGAAGCGCCCGGAGAAAGAGTTGACGATTCGCGCCAAGAAAAATGGCGGTCGGAACAACCAGGGAAAAATCACGGCTTTGCATCGTGGCGGCGGTCACAAACGTCTGTATCGCAAGATTGACTTCAAGCGAGACAAAGACGGTGTTCGTGGGACGGTCACGCACATTGAATACGATCCAAATCGCAGCAGCCGCATCGCTCTGGTGCAGTATGCTGACGGCGAAAAGCGGTATATTCTGGCCCCCGAAGGATTGACGGCCGGAATGGTTGTGGAAAGTGGTCTGAATCTTGAGCCGAACGTTGGCAACTGCATGCTGCTGGGTTCAATTCCGCCAGGCACGATGATTCACAATATTGAAATGCAGCCTGGCCGCGGTGGTCAGTTGTGCCGAAGCGCAGGTGTTGGTGCAACATTGAATGCACGCGAAGGTCGCTGGGCTCAGGTGACGTTGCCAAGTGGTGAAGTTCGGCGACTGCCTGGTTCATGCCGGGCAACGATCGGGGTCCTCGGAAATTCAGAACATAGCAGCATTGTGATTGGCAAGGCCGGTCGGAATCGCTGGAAAGGCATTCGCCCTCGGGTTCGCGGTACAGCCATGAATCCAACGGCGCATCCGATGGGTGGTGGTGAAGGTCGAAATTCAGGTGGCCGTCATCCTTGTAGTCCGACGGGTAAGCTGGCTAAAGGCGGACGTACGAGAAATCGGAAGAAAGCGTCGGCCAAGGCCATTATTCGGCGTCGACGTTCAGTGCGTTATGGTGAGGTCAAGTTGTAAGGTTTTTGGAAGGGTGTTTGAATGGGTCGCTCGTTGAAAAAGGGTCCTTTCGTTGACCCTCGTCTGCTGGAGAAGGTGGAAAAACTGAATTCAGCCGGGCGCAAGGAGCCAGTGAAGACATGGGCTCGTCGTTGTACGATTTCACCAGAATTCGTTGGTCACACATTCCTTGTTCACAATGGTCGCATGCACATGAGTGTGTACGTGACCGAAGACATGGTCGGGCATAAATTGGGCGAATTTTCCGCCACCCGGACCTTTCGTGGGCACGGTTCAAAAGGTAAGAAGTAGTCATGGCGTCAGTACGTGCCTCACATCAGTTTGCAAGAATTTCGCCTACGAAGGTTCGTCCGTTTGCGGATATGATCCGTGGGATGTCTGCGGAGCAGGGTTTGAGTGCGCTCGCGTACGAGCCGAATCGCGGTGCGCGGTTTATCGAGCGTGTTCTGAAAAGCGCGATCGCGAATGCGGAGGACCGCGGAGTTCGAAATCCCGATCG
>JANOUN010000782.1:0-2205 GCA_031416875.1 Planctomycetota bacterium
AGGTTTCAGACAGTTCCCCTGTATCCTAACAGCTTCTGCACTCCAACGTAATCACAAATTACTTACAGGCCAGTGCTTAGAAGGAATGACGCGCAGCGGATTTTGGGAATCGTTGGTACGGTACACGGGTTTCATAGGATCGACTCAAACCCGAATACTGATGCCGCCGTCCACCACAATCACCTGGCCCTGGATGAGGTCGCTCAACGGGCTGGCGAGAAATAACACGGTGTTCGCCACGTCGGAGGGTTGCAGCATGCGGTCGCGGACAAGAATCTGCTCTCGTACAGAGGCCAGCATGTCGGCGGACCCAGGCAGCGTCTTGATGGCGGCTGTTTCGACGATGCCCGGCATGACGGCGTTGAAGTTCACTCCCGATTGGCCGAGTTCAAATGCCAGATGCCGTACGAGACTTTCCAGGGCGGCTTTCGACGTTCCGATGAGTCCATAGTTGGCGATTCCTCGGATTGAACCGTGGCTGGAGATTGCGATTACGCGCGAAATGTCCGGAGATGCCTTGAACAGCGGAAGTGCTGCCTGAGTCAACCACAACAACGGGGCGGCGTTCATCCGCAGAATCGAATCGAAGCCCGCCGGTGTCACCTCCGTCAACGGGCGGAATCCTCCGGCTGCCGCGTTGCTCACGACGATGTCCAGCTTCCCGAAATGTTCGCCGATCACATCAATCATCGCCTGCACATCGTCACGTTCCGAGACATCTGCCCGCACCGCGATTGCTCGCCCGCCCTGCCCCTGAATCTGATTGACCAGCTCCAGCGCGGCGTCCTGTGACTTGAGGAAATTGACGACTACGGCCGCCCCGCTGGCTGCCAGCGCTTCCGCGCAGGCTCGGCCGATGCCCTGCGATGCACCTGTCACTAAGGCCACTTTGCCGTTCAGATTGATCACTTTGTACTCAAAGTTCTATATTTGCGAAGGACCAGGAAGTTTTGTGCCGCACATTGCGGATGCAGTCGTCATTCCAATCGCCGTTTTTTCACCGCGGATGTCACGGATGGTACGGATGAGTCACAGTGTGCTTATCTGTGAAATCCGCGAAATCCGTGGTCAAAAACTCTTTCACGCTCTGCCGTGGATAATCGAAGATAAGAGTCGGTCAGTGTTCCAAGCGATTGTCACTTTAGGTTGCGGGCGCAGTCCGCGCTGGGATCTCCAGATCACAAGGCGATTCAGAACACATGGTTGCTGTCCTGCACGATCCGGTTTTCATGCTGTCGTCGGCCCCGGTTTCGTGCCCTTTCTTTGCCGTGATCTGGTCACTCAGAAACTTTTCAAACGCATAAAGCCGCTCTTCGCAGCGCCCCAGAATTGCGCGATCTGTCGCAGCCCGCGCCCCGCGCTGCACGCGGGAAAAGATGCTGATGTCTTCTTTGAGGATCTGATACGACAACCAACCCGTAAAGTGTCCCCACAGGTACGCGGTCAGTTTTGAAAACGGATTGTGCCGCACTGACTGGCGTCCGTACTGCCAGACATTGCTGACGGACGTTTCGCCGGTGAGTGGTCTCACGGTCTGCACGAGCGTTAACGAACTGGTATTGGATATCAACAGATTTGGAAAGACATGATGATGTTCGTACGCCGGGGCAAATGAGATCCCCAGAATACTCATCATGAACCTCTCATAGACTTTGAGGAGCTTATCGATGAGACGCGGCGTGTTGAACGCTGTGAAGAACGACGTCGTATATTTCGCGAACGCGTGATCACTTTTGGATTCGCCAGGATCTTCGCCAAATGTCTGCGCGTGGACTTCGGGGATGTGATAACTCTCCAGCGCCGCTTCGACGGGGATTTTCCAGTTTGCCGGTAACGGCAGAATGCGACTCACCGCCAGCCTGGATGTGGGGACGGTCGTCCATTCTTCAATGCGATCGTACAGGTTCCCGAGCCATTCTCTGAGCGACGGACCTGAATACGCAATGCGCACGAACAGCAGGTCGCCGCATTGCTCCAGCGGAAACGAAGCCAGCCTGAAATGTTCCCGATCGAAGTTCGGAAAATTCTTTGCCGCCGGGATCTTGCGAGTCCTTCCGTCCACTCCGTATTCCCAGCCATGAAACGGGCATTTCAGCGTCGCGCTTCGTCCTGTCGTCGATGACACCAGAGTGCAATGCCGATGAGCACACACGTTTCGTAGAGCGACCAGTTTGCCGTCAAAATTCCGGACGACCACAGGGACGC
>JANOUN010000783.1:0-2032 GCA_031416875.1 Planctomycetota bacterium
ACATCAACTTCTTCAACATATCTGAACTCCCTGAGTTAGAGGACCCGTCTTGTATCGACACCAATATCAACTTGATACGAACCTACAACATGGAGCCCACGAGGCAACATCTTTGGGGCTTCAAAAAGTAACTTCGAGTCATTGCCGATCGGCCGAAACCCGATCCATCAGTTGTCGCGACTGCCCCACGCGCACGCTTTGCGCAAGGGACACGCGACCTTGACAATGATGTCGATTACATGATGATGTCCAGCATCAGATGAAACACGATTCCGGTCGCCAGCATCGGATATCGGAATTCACGAACCCAGAACCTTGAACCGCGAGTCTGACGCATCCAGACGGCCGCAGCCACAATCCATCTGCCGAGAAATAATCATTGATCAGCGGCAGGAGCAGCAGGACATTGGTTATCAGCAGGAAGCCAATGGCAATCCGAAAGAGCACGAGCGTGGCACATGACACTTCGGCGTGAAAGAACGTGTTCCAGGCATCAAACAACTGTGGCAGCGTCATCGCAAATAAGTGTCCACGAAATTCCCAGCGCGGGCTTCGCCCGCAACCCATCGTCGAAGTCGGGCTCCAGGAACAGCGTTTTCATTCACGCAGGAACAAATGCGGCAGAAAAAATGATGGCAGAAAGCCTCAAGTCGTGGTCTGTATTTTTCTGCC
This sequence comes from Planctomycetota bacterium, assembly GCA_031416875.1. GTDB lineage: Bacteria > Planctomycetota > Planctomycetia > Planctomycetales > Planctomycetaceae > SXXK01. The sequence continues at coordinate 673 of JANOUN010000783.1, forward strand.
GCTCATTTTTCTGCCAGACCGGACTTCTGCAAACGGACGTCTGAAAACCTTCGCCGGAGAACAAGAAAATTAACTGTTAGTAGTACGAAAGGAATCACCGGAAACGAAACAGAATTGTGGGAACACTGATCGGACTTCGCAGGATATGGCGTATTGCGCAGTGAGATGGGAGAGAATTGGTCTGTTAAAAAAGAGGCGTCTTGCCGGAGAATGTTGGTCTTCACACTAACAACTCAGGACAGGACGCCTCTCATGGACGGTCAGGTTACAGCGGGGACGCTGGTTTGTGCAATTCCGAATAAGGTTGTTGTCGCGTGGCTGACAAAGACACAGGCAGTATTGTGCCAGACGCTGGCGTACACGGCAGCCGTCTTTCTCAAGCCGGGCATGGGCCCTGCCGACGTTCATGGATTTGAATGCCGCGTGGAAATACTCGTTCGTGAACTGGCTCGGTCGTTTGAGGAATGGTGTTTCAGTTCGCTCGAACCGCAGAAAGTGGAAGCGATGCCGCAGCATGTCGAGCATCTCGGTCAGAAGTGCCGACGACTCAAAAAGAAGACACTCCATGCCAACGTGCTCACGCGATTCGGAAATATCACACTGACGAGAGCCACCTATCGCCAGGGAAGCCGCGGCCGGACGATCGCGCCGCTGGAGAAAATTCTGGGCATTGAGTGCGGTGCGACTCCAGGCGCTCAGGATCTTGTGGGGCGTCAGGTGGCCGCAGCCGGATCGTCGCAGGGCCGCTGCATCGAAGTGATTGCCGAACGCACGGGGGCAAGCATTGGTCCCGAGAAGCTTCGCAAGCTGAGCTCTCATCTCGCGGAGATCATGGAGCCGCAGCGTGAAGCGTGTCAGGTACCGCAACTCGAAAAATGGATTGATGAAGCGAGAAAGCACAGCAAAAACGTGACGCTGGCGGTCAGCCGCGACGGAGTCAGTCTGGGGATTGCGCCGTTTGGCAACTTCGAAATGGCGTCCGTCGCGACGCTGAGCGTTGACAACGACGGCAAGCGAATCGGCACCATCTATCTGGCTTGTGCCCCGGAAGAAAATCAGGAAACACTTAGTTGGACAGCGCCAGTTTATTGCTTTGAGTCGGTAAAATGCTGGGTTTTCGAATTATTGAATTTGGACGCAGGACTTGATTTTGTCGACTTTGATTCCGAGTTTCAGGTACAGCTGGATACGTGTCTTCGTGTGGGACTTTTTGGCCTGAGCGTTGCGTCGCCGGGAGTAGCGTTGGGCGTCAAGTTCCTTCTCGAATTTTTCGTCTCGCAGGTCGGGCGGCAAATCGTGATAAGTAGTCAGCAGTTGAGGCTGCGGCGAACCTGTTCGACAGTGAGCTCTCGCGTGTCGT
>JANOUN010000784.1:0-2564 GCA_031416875.1 Planctomycetota bacterium
GTTCACTCACGCCGCTGATTTCATGGCGCGCATCGTCATCCAGAACGCGCTCTTTCGGGGCCGAAAGAAGTCCACATCGCTGGTGATTCCCTGGTGTACCTACACCAGTCCGGAAATTGCGCACGTGGGACTCTATGAACACGAGCTGAATGAAAAGAGACTTAAATTCGATACGTACATTCAGAAGTTTCACGACGTTGACCGAGCCCTTCTGGACGGCGAAGAAGAAGGGTTCGTCAGGGTTCACGTGAAAAAGGCGACTGATCAGATTCTGGGTGCCACCATCGTCGCATCACATGCCGGAGATATGATCTCCGAAATCTCGCTGGCGATGACACATGGTCTGGGGCTTGGCAGGATCGGCAGCACGATTCACCCGTATCCAACTCAGGCAGAGGCCATTCGCAAACTCGGCGATCAGTTCAGTCGTACGCGGCTGACACCGTTCGTAAAATTGTTGTTCAGGAAATGGCTGGCATGGACACGATGAACGCGATACGTCCTGCTCAAAAAGTTTCACGGCGTCGCTTGCTGCAGGCGGGTGTCATCGGCACCTTGAGTACGTCGGCATCCGGATTGCTGAGATTGCCGGAACTGCTGGCGGCTGATCAGGTGAACGGTGAGACTCCTCATAAACCGCCACAGAAGTCCTGCATCTTCATCTACCAGTATGGCGGATTGAGTCAGTTGGATTCCTGGGATCCCAAGCCACAGGCTGCAGATGGGATTCGAGGTCCGTACAAGCCCATCGCCACTCGTACTCCCGGCTTTCAGGTCGGGGAACTGATGCCGCGCCTGGCGGAGATTTCGGACAAATACTGCGTAATTCGTTCGATGCATCACGGAGTGCCGGTGCATCATGTCGCCAACGAGATGCTGCTGGCAGGCCGATCTGATCCGCGTAAAGATTCGCCATCGCTTGGATCGATCGTCACGAAGCTGAGGCCTTCAGAATCCAACATGCCGTCGCATGTCTGGCTGCAGAAATTCGGTGGCGGAGCGGCACCCGCGGACACGGCATATCTGAACGGTGGCTATCTTGGGACGAGCTATGGCCCGTTGTTGCTCGGAGAACGACACGATGACAATCCGGGCACTCCGGGATTTCAGGTGCGGGCGTTTCAAACGGCTGATGACATTTCATTGTCTCGTCTGGAATCACGCTGGAAGCTCTTGCAGCAGATTGACCCGTCTTTGATGGTTGCGAACCCGGCAGCAGCGTCGAAAAAACTTGCCACGATGCATCATCTTCAGGAACGGGCATTCACGCTGCTGCATGGCCCGGAAGCGCGTCGGGCTTTTGATGTCGAACAGGAAACCGCATTGATGCGTGATCGATACGGACGACATCCGTTTGGTCAAAATCTGTTGATGGCGCGCAGGCTGATCGAAGCAGGCGTGCGGCTGGTCAATGTCGTGGCCTGGATGGGACTGGCTCCGAATGACAAGTTCGCCAGTGTGGAAACCTGGGACATGCACGGCAACGCGGGCATCGGCATTTTCGATAACGGCTGGAACGGACTTGGCTGGGCTTTGCCTCGCGCGGACGCATCCGTGGCAACGCTGCTCGAAGATCTGAACGATCGCGGTCTGCTGGATTCCACGCTTGTCGTGCTGGTCGGTGAATTCGGGCGCACGCCGCGCATCAGCAAAGGCGCTTCGGCGATCGGTCGTGACCACTGGTCTCAATGCTACTCCGCCATGCTTGCCGGAGCCGGCATCAAAGGCGGAACGGTGTACGGAGCCTCTGACGACACAGCTGCCTGGATCAAAGATCACCCTGTCTCCCTCGAAGATTTCGGGGCCACGTTGCTGCACGCGTTAAATATCGATCCTGCGACTCGGCTGAGTCCCGATGGCTTCACGTTGCCCGCAAGTACTGGTCAACCTTTGTTGGCTTTGTTTTAACCTGAAGCCAGGAGTCTGTCCCGATACACCAAATTTGTGAGCCGCAAGGCGCTAGCCGCGGGTAATTCGCCTGCAAAAACCGGCGGCTAGCGCCTTGCCGCTCACAAAAACAGCGGTATTCAGACAGACCCCTTTTCCAAGCCCGGAAAGCGGCTTGAACGTCATTCTGTCCGAGTGTTAATAAAGCTTTGCAAACTTTGCATATTGCTCAATTTAACATTGCAAAGCATGTTCAATAATCGACACAATCGTCACAACTGATCCAATCGGACTGTGCAAATTCAGAGGGAATTTGTGTCAGAGCCGAGTTTTCCGGGACGTTGAGGAGATTGAGAGATGCGTATTTTCCGTGAATTGTGGAAAGATGAGTGTGGAGTGATCCTGTCGGCAGAGGCCGTGATTCTGGGGACCGTCGGAGTTCTCGGATTGTCGACCGGCCTGACTGTGGTGTCCAAGTCCGTGGACAGTGAACTCCAGGATCTGGCCTTTGCGATGCGCAGCCTGGACCAGAGTTACGAAATCCCGGCTCAGCGTTGCTGTGCAGCGTACACCGCCGGATCCTGTTTCAAGCAGGAACCGGTCGAAGAATCACTGGCCATTTTGTGCGACATCGCACGCAAAGCTGACCAGGAAGAAAAGGAAGAAGCGTCCAGGAC